>CAYGMR010000506.1:0-4244 GCA_964350725.1 uncultured Ardenticatenaceae bacterium
GAACCTTTTTCTAACCGAAACCGAACCTTTTTCTAACCGAAACCGAACCTTTTTCGGCTGTTTGTCTGTTATAATATGAGTTGCGAATTAGGTTCAACTTGAGTTCCTATTGTTAAACCTAATTTCATACAAAATCAGCTTGATGATTTAATTCACTTCAACTAAATCAAGAAAATTTTATATACCAGCCAAAAATTCCTGTAAAAATGCCTTGATTGCAATTTGCAAAAAAAGGAGGTGCTTGACAAAAAAAACTTTATTTAGTTAGCCAATGGTTACTGTTCTTTGTAAAAATTAACCACCTGGAGGAATTTTAAATGCGAAAACGCAATGCGTTAGTTTTAATAGGTATATTTATCTTTGTTCTTGTAGTGGGGAGCATTCCCGCTACTTTCGCTGCAGACATCCCTGCAGCACCCCCACAAGCCGATGCTGACATCGTGGCCGACAGCGCCGGCACGGCCGAAATTAGCCGTGACAGCGCGACAGGTTTGGCCGACTTTGTCACCTTTGCCCCCGGTTCCATCAATGTTGCGGGCGCAACGGCCGAAGCACAGGCAGAGGCTTTCTTCAACACATACGGTACCCTTTTTGGTATCACCAATGCCCGCGCCCAATTACAGTTAGCCAAAACACAAACCGATGTCATCGGTGGCACACATCTCACTTACAATCAAGTCGAGCGTGGTGTGGCTGTCTATGGCGGCATCATGAAAGCGCACTTCAACGCCGACGGCCAACTCTATGGCGCCAATGGCGAATTTGTCGCCGCCATCAAAGGCAACGCAACCCCCAAACTGTCTGCTGATGCTGCCGCTGATATCGCTATCGCAGAAGTTGCTGCACAACATTCAAGCGCTGCAACCCAAGTCTTTGCTGATATGAGCAGTTCATCTGTGCCCTATGCGGCCGTTGCCAACACCCTCAACTTCTATAACACAGGCATCGTGCAAGGCGTTCCTGGTACGACTGTGTTGACCTATCAAGTTGAAGTGACCAATGGCAATGATGTACGTGAATTTGTCTTCGTCGATGCCGCCAACGGGCGCATTGTCGAGCAATTCAGTGGCGTTCATGAAGGCGTAGGCGCAGACCGTGAAATCTCTGAAACGACCCTAGCCAATGTTGTTTGGGATGAATCCAACGGCGATCCCGATCCGATTACCGCCGGTTGGGCTGGTGGCACTGCTCAGCAAGTGACCGACTGGCAAAACGAGATCGACGGCTCTAAAGAATCCTACAATGTGATCGACAATATGGTTGGATACGCATCTTATGATGGTGCCGAAGCAACCATGCGCACTGTCAACAACGATCCGGGAATTGCCTGTCCTAATGCTAACTGGAACGGCATCAGCACTAACTATTGTACCGGTGTCACTGGTGATGATACAGTTTCACATGAATGGGGTCACGCCTACACCGAATATACACACGGTTTAGTGTATGCCTGGCAGCCTGGCGCTTTAAATGAATCTTACTCTGACATTTGGGGCGAAATTGTTGACCTCATAAACGGCCGTGGTACAGATTCCCCCGGTGGCTTGCGTTCAGACGCTGGCTGTTCCGTATATGGCCAAGGCCCCAATGATGATGACAGTTATCGTTGGCTCTCTGGCGAAGATGATCCCGCCTTTGGCGGCGCCATCCGCGATATGTGGACCCCCACCTGTTACGGCGATCCCGGTAAAGTTAGTGACACACAATATTGGTGTGCAGCTGGCGACAGCGGTGGTGTACACACCAACTCTGGTGTACCCAATCACGCCTTTGCCTTAGTGGTTGACGGCGGCACCTACAATGGTCAAACCGTCTCTGGAATTGGACTGGACAAAGCAGCCTATATCTATTGGCAAGCCCAATTTGCATATCAGACTGTGACCAGTGATTTCGTTGATCATGCTTCATCTTTGGCTGCCTCTTGCCAAGATTTGAAAGGCGATGCTACCCTCACTGGATTGAGCACATCATCCACGCCAGGTGCAGTTATTCCGGCTATCACCCAAGCTGATTGTGATGAACTCGATAAAGCGATTGCAGCCGTAGAACTGACTGTAGAACCCACCCAATGTTGTTTTGAACCCGCCTGGACCGAAGCACCTCCCTTGTGTGACAGCCAAGGCAATGGCACAGTGGTATCCATCGAATCCCAGGATTGGGAAGGTGGTCAAGGTAGCTGGACTTTCGGGACACATGACATCGAAAACCCAGTTTCATTTGACAATCCAGACTGGACCATCGTCAGCAGCTTACCCAATTCACGTGCTGGTTCAGCCATGTACGTTGAAGACAGCATCAACCGCGGTGCCTGTACACCTGCTGATACAGTCGCTGGTGCTTTGAATCTTGACAGCCCGATCATTTCATTGCCCGTAACGGCCGAAGTGCCCCGCGTGGCTATTGACCATCTCGTTTCTACCGAAGTTGGTTGGGACGGTGGCAACCTCAAAATTAGCGTGAATGGCGGTCCATGGACAGTCGTACCCGATTCCGCGATGGAAGTTAACGGCTATTTTGCTCCTGGCGCTCTCAATGGTGGTAGTGACAATCCATTAACGGGTCAAGAAGCCTGGACTGGTGGCGGCGATGGTGCAGTATCCACAGGCTGGGGCCAAACCCAGGTGAACCTGACTGGCATCGCTGCGGCTGGTGATGATATCCAACTGCGTTTTGATATGGGTCTCGATGGCTGTAATGGCGTCGATGGCTGGTATGTAGACGAAGTTCAAGTCTACTCTTGTGAAGAAGAAGTAGTTGGCGCGTTCTGTGGCAATGGCGTCCTCGATGCAGGCGAAACCTGTGACGATGCCAATACCAACAACGGCGATGGCTGCTCCGATGTTTGTCAGGTAGAAGATGGCTATACTTGTACCGACCCAACTCCTGGCGACCCCAACGGCACCAATGCTGTGGGTGACTGGAGTTTCGAAGCTGGCGCTCCTGGCAACCCCTTCTGGACAGAATCCAGCTCTCAAAATCCGATCCCCGGCTTCCCATTCTGTAGCGCAGCCAATGGCTGTCCAGCCGCTGGCGTAACCGCCACAGGTGAATGGGCAGTTTGGATTGGTGGTTATGGTACTGGTGTTACCAGCAATGTCAATCAAGATGTCACAATTGCTGCAACGGCAACTAATTTAACCGTAGAAGTATTGCGTGGCGTTTGTGATGATCCCAGTGACGTCTTACATGTCAGCCTTGACGGTAACGACATTGGTACAGTTGCTTGTGATGGCTTAGATGGTGATTTTGTACAACATACCTTCAGCGTAGCTGGCTACAATGATGGCGGTACTTATGCTTTAGACATCGGTGGCACAGTTGGTGGTACCAATGGTACACATTCCAACTTCTTTGTGGATGATGTTACCATTTATGACAATGTCCCCACAAATGGTGGCCCCAGCGTCTGTACACCTGATGAGACAGGCCCATGGGCTTGTAACAGTGGCGCAGAAGGATTCGAGAATGGCATTCCAGCTAACTGGACGCTAGTTGACAATAGTTCGCCCGCCAATCCGTGGGTGACAACAGCCAATACCGGTGCATGTAGTATCTTTGGTGTCGCTGTTGGCAACAGCACCCCTGGCTCCGGCGAAGCGGCGTGTATTTCATCTGATTTTGCCGGCTTTGAATCATTGACAGACAGCTACTTATGTAGCCCGTCAATCGACTTGTCTGCAGCTACAGCGGCGTCATACGACTTCGACTTCTTCTTCGACAGCCGTTTCTTTACAGGTGCCAATGATGTTGAAATTGTTGCTAGCACCACTGGCCCCAATGGACCATATACTGTACTACAGACTTATACACAGGATGGCACCGGTAGTGATATTAGCAGTTCAGAATCAATTGACCTGTCAGCTTATCTAGGCGAAAGTGACGTGACTGTTTGTACAAATTATTACAGTGGCTGGAACTATATGACTCAGGTTGATAATGCGGCCGTTTCTTGTGAGGTGGCCTCATCACTAACCTGTGACGGCCCGACAGTCGACTTCGAAGCCGGTATTCCCGATGACTGGACTATTGTTCAAGGTCCAGGTAATGGCTGGGGTACAACTGATGATGGCGTATGTGCTTCGGGTGCTACCCCCTCGGGTAACTTTGCCGGTACCGGTGAAGCCGCCTGTGTTGACTCCGATGCCTCTGGTGGCTTGGAAGATACCTACCTGTGTTCCCCGGCGATCGATCTGGATGCAATCAGCAGCGTTGATCTCGCATTCCTGGCTACCTACCAGGTCTTT
>CAYGMR010000507.1:0-4240 GCA_964350725.1 uncultured Ardenticatenaceae bacterium
AGTTATCAAAAGACCTGACAGGTTTGCCACCTATTGTAGTTTAAGAAAATAATCAGGGATTAAATGTAGGACGATTTGGTAAATCGTCTGAGCGATTTACCAAATCGCGCTACAAAGTTGATTACCCGTTTTATTTTTTAATCACTAAAAGGTCACTTGAAACTTGTCAGGTCTTTTCTACGATTAAATTTTATTCGTATAACAATGGTTGAATTGTGTCTGAATCGATATTTTCAGCATCGTACCAGTGGAAACCGGTGTCGATCAGCAAAGGAACCTCTTCGCCATTTAGAGCCATAACAGCAGCTTCAACACATTTGTAGCCAATACCAATTGGATCCTGGGTGATGGCGCCAGCAACGAGACCACTTCTGATAGCATCGGTTTGTTGTTTACCGGAGTCATAACCGATGATGGCAATTTCGCCCTCTTTGCCCATTTCGTTCACAGCATTCATGACACCAATGATAGAACCTTCGTTGGCACCAAAGAAACCTTTAAGGTCTGGATGTGCTTGAATGATTGCCTTGGCCAGGTCGGTGGATTTCAGTTGATCACCGCCACCGTATTGGATGTCGACGATTTCGATATTGGGGTATTCCGCTTCCATTTGATTGACAAAACCATCCCGACGATCGATACCGGTGCGGCTGGTTTGATCATGGACGATGACGGCGACTTGACCTTCACCACCGATCAGTTCAGCCATTTTGTCAGCAGCTAAGGCCGCAGCAGCCAGGTTGTCGGTAGCGGCCGTTGCCACAGGGATATCACTGTCTACACCAGAGTCAAAACCAACGACTGGAATGCCTTCTGCTTGGGCACGTTCAAGCATGGGAATGAGTGCTTGTGTATCCAGCGCAGCTAAACATAAAGCATCTGGTTTTTTATCCAGTGCAGCTTGAACCATCTCAACCTGCTTGTCTACCATTGCTTCTGTTTCTGGCCCTTCAAAAGTCACGGTGACGCCAAATTCTTCGGCCGCTTTTTCTGTGCCGGCTTCTACTGCTTGCCAAAATTGATGTTGAAACCCTTTAGAGATAACAGCAACATAAACTTCCTCATCTGCAGCTGGTGCTTCGGCTTCAGTTTCTGATGACGTTTCAGCTGGGGCTTCGGCTGTTTCTTGACCACCGCATGCGCTTAAAACCATCGCAGCAATCAAAAGAACTAATACGGTTAAAGACAGTTGTTTTTTCATTTTTAAAAATCTCCTCTTTTGTTTTGTTAAATAAAAAATTTGACAAGTTGGACGTGATTTTTGTGTTTACCTTGCCATTCTAAAGTAAATGACGTTTGCGGATCGATTCAGACCATATATGAGTACTCCTTATGCGCAAGGTGTTTGAAATTTACTTGCACAATTTATTTATACGCATGTTTCACTATCTGCACCATCATGCTAAATTGTTAGTTGTTTGCGTTGAACTTGATGGTGGCGCGCTTGATTGCCTTGTGATTATTTTTATGGGTAGAATTATTTTTTGCTGTGTATTGGGTCCTTCTTTTGATAGACGTGCCAACAATAATTGGGTTGCTTGGTAGCCCATTTCATAAGCAGGTTGAATGGCGGCGGTCAAAAATTGGTTTGGGCTGATGATTTCAGGAACCGCATCAAAAGTAACGATCGATATGTCTTCAGGTACACGCAGTCCTGCTGATGAGAGTGTTTGTAAGGCGCTGTTAGCAATAAAATTATTAACAGCCAAAAAAGCAGTCGGGCGGGGGGATGCTTGTAGGGCTTCCTCCATCATTGCGTAACCTTGCGTTTGGCTAAAGGAACCCCAATAAATATTGTCAAGGTTATGTTCGAGATTGGCTTCTTCCATTGCTTGGCGAAAGCCGGCTACACGTTCGATTGATGTCGAAATATTCTTGGGACCGGTTAAAACGGCGATGTGCTGGTGGCCGAGTTCTACCAGATGTTGAGATAACTGATATGCACCGCCAAATGAATCACCGCGCACAATGTCAACATCTACATTGGGCACGTCGCGATCTAAAAGAACAACAGCAACATTTTGCTTTTGAATGGAGCTTACGATGTCAGCATTGTTATCTGCGGGGACAAACAACATGCCATCGGTACGCCGCTTCATAAGCATTGTTAGATATTGATCTTGCTTTTGGACCGATTCATCGGTGTTGCAAAGAATGACGCTGTAACCCTTTTCTTGGGCGGCATCTTCAACGCCACGCGCAACGGTGGTCCAAAAGGGATTGGTGATGTCGGTGATGACGAGGGCAATGGTGTGGGTTTGATTGAAGCGTAAGCTAGGACCGAGCATATTGGGGACATAACCCAGTTCATCAATGGCCGCTTCCACTTTGGCGCGAGTTGATTCGCTGACATAGCCGGAGTTGTTGATGACACGAGATACGGTCATAGTAGCAACACCGGCCTGCTTAGCTACATCGCGGATAGTGGTTCTGGATTCCATCTTCTCCTACACCTCTTCAATAATCCTTATAATATGTTATGGGTAACATGTTATGGGTAACATTGTAACATATAACTAACTGATGTCAAGGAATTTGGGTTAAATTTGGTGAAAATCGAGCCACTAATTTTTGTAATAAGCTGTTGACAATCTTGAAACAGCGCCTATAATGTTATGCATAACATATTGATCACCTCTTTTTTTGAACGGATGTGTTACGCATAACATAAAAATCGTACGTGTTTACTTTTTGATAACAAGAATGTGATTGAAACGGCCGTTTACCTGAACGCGCCGTCAGATTAAAATTGGAGGAATACATGCAAAACATCATTGAAAATCAACCCTTTGTCATTGCAGATGATTCTGTAAATCCGGCCGCTGTACCTTACCGTACTGTATACACGGGGGCTAAGCTGCCTGCTGTGGGTATTGGCACCTTTGGCTCAGACCGTTTTTCTGCCGAAGATATCGCGCAAGCTGTCAAAGGCGCGATTTCCGTTGGTTATCGGCATATTGATTGTGCGGCCGTTTACGCAAATGAACCGTTGATAGGCCAAACTTTCCGCGAAGTGTTATCTAGTGGCCTTGTCAAACGCGAAGAATTATGGGTGACATCAAAGCTGTGGAATGATAAACATGCTGAAGAAGATGTGATCCCTGCATGTAAACAGTCGCTTAAGGATTTGCAGTTGGATTATTTAGACTTGTATTTGATCCATTGGCCATTCCCCAATCACCATGATCCGGGTGTGGATGTCAATGCCCGCGATCCACATGCTGTGCCGTATATCCACGCAAACTTCATGAAAACGTGGCGCCAGATGGAAAAACTGGTTGATTTGGGTTTAGTCAAGCATATTGGCACATCAAACATGAGTCAGGCTAAATTAGAACGCCTGCTGTGTGATGCGCGCATTCAACCTGCCGTTAATGAGATGGAACTGCATCCGCATTTCCAACAACCCGAATTATTTCAATTTTGCATTGACAAGCAGATTGTGCCGATTGGTTTTTCACCAATTGGTTCTCCGGCACGCCCAGATCGCGATAAAACACCGGAGGATACAGTTGATATTGAAGACCCGGTCATTGTCAAAGCAGCTGAACGGCTGAACGTGCATCCGGCGGTTGTTTGTGTGAAGTGGGCGGTACAACGCGGACAGGTGCCTATTCCTTTCTCGATCCAGCGTGACCAATATTTGGGCAATTTGAAAGCCGCCGTTATTGATCCTTTAACCGCTGCAGAGATGGCTGCGATTGCGGGCATCGACAAAAACTGCCGCCTGATCAAAGGGCAGGTTTTCCTGTGGGAAGGCGCGCAGAGTTGGGAAGATTTGTGGGATTTGGATGGGACGATTGTTTCCTAAAACTTTTCTTGGATCAATCAAAAAAGATTTGCCACAAATTACACGCACCACATTGATAAGGTGATTATGGCTCAACAATGTATTTTGACTGTCGATGTCGGCACCTCTAGCACAAAAACGGCCGTTTGGAATTCCGATGGTACTGTGCTGGCAGAAGCTTCAGCCGCATACACGCTGCACCGACCCAGCCCATTGGTTGCAGAAATTGATGCAGTTGTGTGGTGGACGGCCGTATGTAAAACGATTCAGCAGGTGATGCACGCAGCAGTGCTTGCTCCTGATGACATAGGTGGCATTGGCATTGATGGTGTCGGCTGGACACTCATACCTGTGGATAAGAAAGTCAATCCGCTTGCACCTGCAATCATTTGGCTAGATCGTCGTGCTGCGGCAGAAACTGCCTGGTTGAACAGCTTGCCAGAGGCAGAA
>CAYGMR010000508.1:0-1959 GCA_964350725.1 uncultured Ardenticatenaceae bacterium
GTACACTTCAAGTGTGCCATAATCAAAACGTATGCCCAGATGTCCCTGTTTGATGTTGATATGGGTGATGGCTGGGGTGTTGGCGATGATGCGTGGCGTACGCATAAACCAGCCCTGAAAGCGCAATTGCTGCGGGTTGACCATGTAGTTTGAGGCGTACCAGCTAGCAAATACCGCGCCAACAATGGCGATTTGAAGTATCGTGAGCAGCAGGATGAATAGAAAGTTGTAGGATAATGTATTGGCAAGCGCTAGACCTTCGTAACTCCCACGCACATTGTAAAGGATGTCAATAAGAACCAGTAAAATTGCCGGTGCTAGAGCAAAAAAGAATTCGATCAGTACTAGCCTTTTTAGAAATCTAAATGGGCTGATGCGAATGATAAGGTCGTTTTTGTGCATGGATTTAATGAGTGACTGGCTGATAGGCCTTTATAAACTATATATTTCACCGAATTTGTTGCGCAAATAATTCATGTATGGCTCGATGGTTAGTGGTCCACCGGTGGTGCGTTCGATTAATTCGTTGGCTGTGAATTTACGGCCGTACCTGTAAATATTTTCGCGTAGCCATTTATGCAAAGTGCTGAACTGCCCTGAAGTGATTTGAGCCGGAATTTCGGGGTGGGCTTTTAGGGCTTGATCATAAAATAGAGCGCTCATGATATTGCCCAAGGTGTAGCCTTGGAAAGCGCCGCCCACAAAACCACCATACCAATGCACATCTTGTAACACGCCATCCACGTCATTGGGAGCACGCAATCCTAAATCAGATTGGTAGCGGGCATGCCACGCTTCTGGCAAATCTTTGACAGCCAAACTGCCTTCCAAAAGCGCCAGTTCCAAATCAAAGCGAATCATCACGTGCAAATTGTAGGTGACTTCATCGGCATCGGTGCGGATTAATGAGCGCTGCACTTTGTTGATTGCTCTGTAAAAGATTTCGAGCGGGACATTATTAAGCTGTTGGGGGAAGGTGGCTTGCAGCTTGGGGTAATAATGCTGCCAGAAATTGAGGGAACGGCCGACCATATTTTCCCAGAGGCGTGATTGACTTTCATGCACACCAGCAGAAGTGCCCTCGGCAAGTGGTGAACCTTCAAAATCTATGTTGATGCCTTGTTCATAGAGTGCATGGCCGGCTTCGTGCAATGTGCTAAACAACGCTTCATTTAAGTCATTCTCATTGGCGCGGGTAGTGATGCGCACGTCGCCTAAAGAAAACTTGGTCATGAAGGGGTGGAGGGTTTTGTCCTGACGCCCTCTATCAAAGTCATAGCCATAATCTTTGATGGCTGCTTTGCCAAAATCAAGTTGAGGCGTTTCGGGATAATGCTTTAGCAGACAACTATCATCGACTGGATCTTGAGTCGTAATCGCTTCAGCCAGCGGAACCAGTTGGTCACGCAGCTCTGCGAATAGTTTGCGCACTGAATTTGCGCCCATGCCTTGATCTGAAAAATCGATCAACGGGTCAGCAATATGTTCGTAGCCCGGGAAGCAATCAGCGATTTGTCGGCTGAGCTCAAGGCTTTTTTCGAGCAACGGCCGTACCGCCGCAAAATCATTTTGGGGGCGTGCCACCGTCCAGGCTTGATAGGCAGCTGCGCTGTGACTGTAAAAATCAGCCAGTAGTTGTGCGGGAACTTTCGTTGCTTTCTCATAGTCATAGCGCGTGACGCGAATCAAACTGGCATCATCGCTGTCATAGGGCAGGCTGTCGGCATATGCCTGTAAATCATCTAACAGCTTGCCAATGGCAGCATCAGTTAGTTTGGTATGCGCTAATCTACTGATGGTTGCCATTTGACGACCACGTGCAGCTGCGCCACCCGGCGGCATATACGTTGCTTGATCCCAATTGAGGAGTGCCACGGCGCCATTCAAATCATTTATTTCAGCGAGTCGATTTTTTAGTTCTTGTAATTTTTGTTCCATAATTTCTGATGCTACCCCAAA
>CAYGMR010000508.1:2059-4230 GCA_964350725.1 uncultured Ardenticatenaceae bacterium
CAAGGAGATCAAAAATGAAAGTTACACAAGTTAGCGAGAATTTATGGCAGTTGACGCGATTGGGCGCTTTTAATTGTTATCTGGTGCGCGAGGTGGATGGGTTGACTTTGGTGGATACAGGCATGGCGGGGGGTGCGAAAGGGATATTGGAAACGGCCGTTTCCCTCAACCAACCTATCACGCGCCTCACTGTAACCCACGCACATGGCGACCATGTGGGATCGTTTGACGCTGTTGCCGCGCAGCTGCATGATGCTGAAATTGTTTTGAATGCACGTACAGCCCAATTTCTTACTGGCGATCTTACATTATTGCCTACAGAACCGCAGGACAAATTGCGCGGCTCGTTTATGACCTGTACAACAAGGGCTACCCGACAGCTTCAGCCAGGCGATCACCTTGGTTCGTTGCGTGTGATCGCTGCGCCTGGACACACCCCTGACCAGATCGCCTTTTTTGATGAGCGCGATGGCAGTTTGATTGCGGGAGATGCTTTTCAGACGGCTGGTGGAACGGCCGTTGCTGGCCAAATGCGCTGGTTATTCCCATTCCCAGCAATGGCGACCTGGCACAAGGAAACAGCTTTGCAAACCGCCTATCAACTGCGCGCTCTTAATCCAACCCGTTTGGCTGTGGGGCATGGCCGTGTGCTAGAAAATCCACAGGCTGCACTGGATAAAGCCATTCGAGAAGCAGAAAAATCGTTGAAAATTACACCCATAATAGCCAGCGGATTATGAAAGTTAAAGAATTGTTTCGGTAATAGAATTTATCAAAGATTACACAGATGGCGCAGATTTTTGTCCTGTAATTCGCCAAAATCTGTGCAGTCTGAGCAATCTGTTGATTACCGTTTTAACTTATGAAGGTTCATTATCCGCCGAGTGTGAGAAAGGAAAATCATTTATGGCAAAAACCAGACGTTTAAATCAAGAATTAGTCGTAACCACGGCTGCCCAACTGGCAAATGAAGCCGGCACAACTGAAGATCTCACTCTGACTCAATTAGCGCAAGCGTTAGATGTGCGTGTGCCTTCACTCTATAACCATGTCAAAGGGACGGCTGGCTTGCAGCGTGAGTTAACCTTGTTAGGCAGCCGTCAATTATTGGCGCAGGTGCGGGAAGCATCTTTTGGTAAAGTGGGACGCGACGCTTTGATGGCGATGGCCCATGCGTACCGTCGTTTTGCCCATACACAACCAGGTATTTATCCATTGACAGTGCGTGCACCCGAACCCGATGATGTCGAGTTTGTGGGATTGTCGAATGAGTGGCTGCAACTACTTTTATTGGTGATGGCCTCGTTCAATTTACAGGGGGATGATGCCTACCATGCGATTCGTGGTTTTCGTGCATTGGTGCATGGGTTTGTCTCGTTGGAAACGGCCGTTGGCTTCAAACTGCCCCTCGATAAAGATGAAAGTTACACGCGCCTCGTCACAACTTACCTCGATGGCTTGACATAACAAAAAATAAGCTTAGCATAAGCGTGTTAACGTATTTCTTATACAAAAGCCTTAGCCTTGCCCCCTGAAATTCCATTGGCCATTTGTCAATGGTATATCTAATCGTCACTCGGGGTAGCGCAGTATTGCTACATCCCCAAAGTGAGGTTTTCAGGAGGTTCATTTATGAACCAAAATTATTTGCCAGGCGATTTGCCCTGGCGTGATCGACTTTATGAATTTACACGTCCTTTGCTGCGGCGCATACGGCCGTTACGGCCGTCTACTCAACCTGGCATGGGCGCGATACCCCAACCGGAAGGGGTTACTTTCCGAGTCTGGGCACCCAATGCCCACGCCGTCTTTGTGAGCGGCAGCTTTAACAACTGGTCTTTGAACCGTACCGAACTCGCCCATGAAGCCAATGGTTATTGGTCAGCTGATGTGGCTGGAGCGCAGAGTGGTGATGAGTACAAATTTGTGCTGCGCAATGCCGCGCAAATGATAACCCGTGCCGATCCCTATGCTACTGAGGTCGCGCCGCCATTCCTTAACAGTGTTATCAGTGCCGACACAGAAGTGGAAACGTTGGAAACAGATGATTTCCAGATGCCGCTGCTTAACGAGTTGGTGATTTATGAGTTACACGTGGGCACCTTTGCCGCCGATAACGCTAACTTACCCGGCACATTCCAGGGTGTCGTCGATAAATTGCCCTACTTACA
>CAYGMR010000509.1:0-4228 GCA_964350725.1 uncultured Ardenticatenaceae bacterium
AGGCATACATGCTGTTTGCTTCCAAGTCAACGGCAATACTGGGTTCAACTTGCAGCAAAGCGAGGCATGCTTGCCAGTCGTCAACTTTACGAATGTATTGATGGTCAGGTAGCTTCATACGGTTATAGGTTCTTGTTCTGTGATTTGGGCTGGGCGTAAATCTTGTACCATTAATTGCAAATTTCGACGGCCGTTCCACTCATTCACATTAATCGAATATGCCAGATCAATCGTTTGCGGCAGGCTCTGCGCCCAAGCACCCTGACGGAATGCGATGGCGGGAATGATGCGCTCGGTATTTCCCGTTCCAGTGCTCAACCTCAATTGCAAATGAGCACCTTGTTGGCCGACAGCACGATGGCTAAACACTTCAATGTTACGGCTCATGAAAACCGGGGCTGGATTTGCATACCCCGTTGGCTCTAGCTGTTGCAATGTTTCATGTAAAGCCCAGTCCACATCTGCTAAATCAATTTCAGCATCAATGGTCAATGTCGGGAAAAGCGGTTTGTCAGCCAATTGATTTTTCGCCAGTTGACGGATGCGATTTTCAAATTCTGGTAAGTTCTCATTGCGAATGGTTAATCCAGCCGCTTGGGCATGGCCGCCAAAACGCACGAATAAATCGGCCATTTCATCCAATGCCGCTGTAATATGAAATTCAGGGATCGAACGACAAGAGCCACGACTTTCCTCAGGCCCTCTTTCTAAAATAATGCTGGGGCGATAATGCTTCTCAGTGAGACGGCTGGCAACCAAACCGACCACGCCAGGTGCAAAACTGTCATCACCAGCGATTAATATAAAATCGTCTGGATTTACCAAGGTTTCAGCCTTTCCACTCATGTCAGCCGTGAGGCGTTGGCGTTCTTTATTGAGTGCATTTAGTTCTTCAGCCAAAGAGCGTGCCTGCATTGGGTTGTTGACAGCTAATAGTTTGGCTGCGGAATAGGCATGTGCCAAACGGCCAGCTGCGTTGATGCGCGGGCCCAAACCAAAGCCGATGGATTCGGCCGTTAAACTGCCCTTTTTCAAGCCACTCAAATTTGCCAAAGCAGCTAAACCAGGTCGTTGCAGCCGATTCAGTACGACAAGCCCCTCATTCACCAGACGCCGATTTTCACCTAACAAAGGGGCTAAATCAGCTACTGAGCCAATGGCAACCAGGTCGAGGTAATTTTCTACTGGACCTTGCACCTGATCTGGCATTGTTTGATAGAGGGCTTGGGCTAATTTATAGGCGATACCGACGCCAGCCAACATTTTTTCGGGATAGGCAGAATCGGGGCGTTTGGGGTTGATGATGGCGAAAGCGGGTGGCAGTTGTGGTCCGAGGCTGTGGTGGTCGGTAATTATCATATCCAGGCCGATCTCATTGGCATGTTCGACTTCTTGCACAGAACGAATGCCACAATCGACGGTTATAACTAAACTGGCACCCATCGCTTTTATTTTGTCAAGTGCTTCTGTGTTGAGGCCATACCCTTCATCAATGCGGTCAGGGATATACGGCCGTATACGATTCCGTTCAGCACCCAAGCCACGTAGCGCCTGGGTCAATAATACGGTTGACGTGATGCCGTCGGCATCAAAATCACCATACACAACAATCATTTCGGATGCATTAATTGCGGTTTGAATGCGGGCAACGGCCGTGTCCATATCAGCCAATAAAAAGGGGTCTGTACTTTCGAGATAATGTCCTTCCAAGAACGCCTGTACTTGCGCCGGTTCCACAATGCCGCGATTATAGAGTAGTTGTAATAAAATTGGAGAAAGGCCATTATAAGATTGGCGAATATGTTGAGGTATGGGAGGTGCTAGTTCCCAGCGGGTTTCACGAATGTTCTCAGGGCGCTTTATCATTACGCAATCTTAACACGAATAACACGAAAGGTAAAAGCTACGTTTTCTTTTATAAAAATAGATTTCTCAACTTTTCTTTCTGGAAGCAAACATGATTTCAAATAACAAAATTTGCCAAATCTCTGTCACTCAGAGTAGATCGTTTTTGGGAAACAATTTATGCAATTAGAACAATTTCTTTATTTAATCCTGCGCTTTAGCGTCTTTCTGGCGGGCTTGTTACTCGTGGTGAGTACCGTCACCGCCGCGATAAAATCTTTTGTGCTGCCCCGTGGCATAGATGTCTGGTTAACACGGGTTACATTTCGTACCATGCGCAGCTTATTTAGCCTGCGTCTGCACAAATCTGCCAGTTATGCAGAACGTGATCGTGTCATGGCGTTCTTTGCACCCTTCACTTTAGTGCTGCTGCCTGCGATTATGCTTACGTTGGTTTTGTTTGGCTACGCATTGATGTATTGGGCAGTATCTCCAATGATAGTTTACGATGCGTTTAAGTTAAGCGGTTCCTCGCTGCTGACACTTGGCTATGCATCAAACGAGACGATGGTCTTCAAAATTCTGGAATTTTCAGAGGCTTTGCTGGGTCTGATCTTAATCGCCTTATTGATTGCCTACTTGCCGACGATGTATGCCGCTTTTAGTAAACGCGAAACGGCCGTTGCGCTCCTTGAAAGTTATGCGGGCACACCACCCGCGGCTGTCGAATTAATTGGACGTGTATATCGGACTGGTGAACTAGAAAATTTGCGTGAATTTTGGGTCACCTGGCAAATTTGGTTTGCAGAAATCGAAGAAAGCCATACATCACTCAGTGCCCTGGCCTTTTTTCGCTCTCCCCAACCTGAACGTTCCTGGATCACGGCTGCCGGAACGGTCATGGATTCAGCAGCACTCATCTTATCGACAGTAGATATTCCCTGGGAACCACGCGCTGCTTTTTGTTTGCGCAATGGCTACTTAGCCCTGCGCCAAATCGCCAATTTTTTCCACCTAGCCTATGATTCCGAGCCACAGCCAAAACAGCCCATTAGTGTCAGTCGACAGGAATTTGATGACCTTTATGAGCGGCTGCATACCCCAGGGATGCCGCTTAAAACACATCGTGAAAAAGCTTGGCAAGATTTTGCTGGCTGGCGTGTTAATTATGACACAGTGTTGATTAAGTTAGCTAATTTTACGATGGCGCCCTATGCCCCCTGGTCTTCAGACAGATCCCCTGTCCATTTGCCCGATTAAGTAATCGACTAAATTGCTATACCAGACAGCAGTTACACGGAGCTTCACAGAGTAAGGTCGAAGTTGCACGGGGAAAAGGAGGAGAATATATAACACTATGTTTGCACTTTTTGTAAAAACCTGACTTGGAGTCAATTTTTGCCACGAATTTCACCAATTTCACGAATTAAAACGGCCTAAATTCGTGAAATCCGTGTAATTCGTGGCAATAAAAGAAACCTGCAAGGATAGTGTATAAGAACCCCTCCTAAATCTCTGCATGAAGCTTCACTTGTTCTTTGTGCCTCTCCATGTTCTTGGCGTTACGCAATTGGTTTGGTTTCACCCACAATTTTTGCTGAAAGTTGACCATTATCCGATTGTTTTTGAGTTTCCGCACCGCGTAACAACACCCCACCAACCGGTAAGTAATCATATCCTTTCGCCGCAAGGGCATCGAAATCTGGCAGCATACGACGGCCGTCTATCACCAGATAAGGAGGCTGTACAGTGGTTTCAATTGTCCGAGAAAGCCCCCGGAATTCTTCCCAATCTGTTGAGATAAACACGGCATCACTGCCTTTAATCGCTTCTTTGGCGCTGCCATAATAACTAATGCGCTCAAACAAATGGTTATTTTCAGGATTAAACCAAGTCGATTGTGCATCTTCTGTTGCCAGCGGATCATACGCCCGAATCGAGTGTACACCGCGCGCCAATAACGATTCAACAACTTTCAATGCGGCCGAATCACGCATATCGTTGGTGCGTTTTTTGAACGCCAATCCTAACAAAGCAACTGTTTTCTGATTAAAATTAAAGTCAGCTTCATGCACAGCACGATCAACAAGGTATGATTTTTGATATTCATTGATATTGTAAACCGCTTGCAGCAGATCAGTGGAACGGCCGTTTTGGTTCAACTGGTATATCAATGACTGAATATCTTTACCAAAACAACTGCCACCCGCACCATTGCTGACAAAGGAACCCCAAGTGCTGATGCGGCTGTCAGAAGTCACGCCAATTTTGAGATCTTCCATGCGGATGTTGCCATAGGATTCCGCCAAACGACCGCCGACCCCATTCCAAAATGAAATGTAGGTTAACAAAAGTGTATTGGCCATGTATTTGATCGATTCGG
>CAYGMR010000510.1:0-4219 GCA_964350725.1 uncultured Ardenticatenaceae bacterium
TTCATGAGGGCAGGCTCTGCAAAGGCAGGAATCCACACATGGATACCCGCCTTCGCGAGTATGACAGTCAAGAAACACCTGTCCAGTTACAAAAAATTTAGGAGGAAAAGATGCAGTTGGGAATGATGTGGCTAGATGCAGATAAAAAACGCAGTTTAGAGGAAAAGGTTGAACGTGCGGCGGATTATTACAAAGACAAATACGGCCGTTTACCTGAATTATGTCTGGTTCACACGAACATGTTGTCTTCTGAAAAGAATATCGGCCAGATTAAAATCCAGCCGACCAAAGCCATTGTTCGTAATCATTTTTGGTTAGGCAGTGCCTAAAGCAGCTTTTTCACAATAAAATATTACAGATTTTGGTGTAATGAAACAAATCGACTGCCACCTTCAACGATGGCTAATTTTGCTGTGAAGGAACGGCCGTCATCAATTACCAATTCAATTGTCCCAGATAAATTTTCGTTGTCCTGTTGTAACACAAAATCAACCAAGAGTTTGTTTTCAATCACTTCATTAACCGCTTGTCCAATCACCCCATCAGCTGGTAAATTAAAAATATTACGTGCAGCCGCATTCAACATGAGCACACGTCCATTTGCATCCACTACCAACACACTGTCATTATCTTGTTCCACAATCGCGCTTAAAATAGTGCGTTCGTCCTCAATGGCATTGTACATATTGGCATTGTTAATCGCGATGGTCGCATAACCGCCCAATGCCGACAAAGCGCGTGTGTCGTTGCTATCAAATGATGTGGTTTGGAGTTGGTTTGTCACGCCAAGCACGCCAATGGCTTTGTTTTGTAAAATCAAAGGCACATAAATTAAAGATTTCACCAAAAGTGCGGTATGCGTTCGTTTCCATTGCGAATCTGAACCAATGGCAATCGCTCTTTTAGTTTGCAAAACCTTGCCTGCTAAACTGTCAGTAACCCGTTTACGCATTGATTGGGCTTTTGAGTCAAGGTTTTTTGATGCACGAATATATAATTCACCACGCTCTTCATCCAATAGCATCAAGGAACCTTCTTCGGCGCCAACCACGTAAACGGCAGCTTCTACAACTCGATGCAATACCTCTTCTAAATCTAAGGAAGATGAAACCGATTTACCAACTCCATAAAGCACATTCAATTCTTGGGCACGACGCTGCAACTGAGAATTACTTTCCATCAACTGCTGCACCAACTGATCGCGTTCTGTCTTCAAACGGTTCTCACGCAGCGCATTATCTATAGACTCACTCAGTTCATCAGCATCAATGGGCTTGATGATATAATCACGAATCCCTAAACGAAAAGCAGTTACGGCCGTTTCTTCAGATCCTTGACCAGTCATTAAGATCGCTGGAATTTCGATATCGCGCTCACGCAATTTTCGCAATAGCTCTAACCCAGTCAAACCAGGCATTTGTTGATCCGTGATCATCAAATCAGGCTGTTGTGAAATGGCCATCTCCAGCCCCATCACCCCATTTGTTGCCAAAAGCACCTCAAACCCTTTTGGTTTGAGGATATATTCAGTTAAGAAATCACGAATATCATCGGAGTCGTCAACAACTAACACGCGCTCATACATAAATCAAATTCTCCTGATAAGGCAAACGCTTCTGCCTGCCTTAAACAGTTATACACCCGCACAACTTACGAACTCAAAACCTTACAGATCGTTATCCTAGGGAGTTTCTCTATTTTATAGTTTACTACTCGGTTTAATGGCAAGCAACTATGTATATCCCCATTTCACATGTATGGTATTCCATGGCCTGCTCAACACCCACCAAGTATACGAAGATTAAAATGATTTGTCGCGATAAAAGGCTTAGGGTAGCATGATCACATGTTTATTTTTCGAGTTCTTCACGTTTATCGCACTAGAATTAGATGGTATCTTATTTTTTTCTTATTTCTAGCCCTAACGGCATGTCAGCCTACTATTGCAAATGAACCAATTATTGTCACAGAAGTGGTTATGCTCGGCGATATTGAGATAATTGTGACTCGGGTTATTGAAGCTGTCGATACGCCCACGCCCACACCGCCACCACCAGTCATTCAAGAAAGAGCGGTTGAATTAGATTTAGCTTATCTTGGCTCTTTGCCTGATCTTGATCCCCAACACGCAGCTAGTGAAAGCAGCTTAGATTTGAGCGAAAATCTTTTTGTTGGCCTAACAAATTACAATATCGATTTGGACCAAGTCGAGCCTGAATTGGCGACTGCATGGGATGTTTCAGGAAACGGCCGTATTTGGACATTCCAACTGCGTGATGACATTTTCTGGATCAAACCAGATTCCCCCCCTGTAAAACCAAATGATCCTTGGTCAGTAGAGACCGTTCGCCCCGTTGTTGCAGCTGATGTCGTTTTTGCAATTGAACGTGCATGTACAGCAGAGTCAGCAACATCAAACTCGTTTTTACTCTTTATCATCGAAGGCTGCGAAACACTCTTCCTCAGTGAAGAACCGACTGAAGATGTCATAAATAATTTAGGCATAAAAGCCTTAGATGATCAAACCATAGAGGTAACACTCACCCAACCTGCCAGCTATTTTTTAACTCTGACAACACTCCCCTTCTTCCGACCTTTACCAGTCGAGTTGGTCGAAGAATTTGGGGATCAATGGAAAAATCCAATTAATGAATTCGATGATGGCTGGCAAACACCCGACAACATAATCACAAATGGTCCATTTTTTCCTTCGCCCACAATTTTTTCGGACGAAGAAATCGTTTTGCATGAAAATCCACTCTGGCCGCTGCCACGCCAAGGGAACGTCGATAACATTAACATCCTTTATTTTGACGATGAAATGGAGATGTACGAGCTATGGAGCGACAAGCTGTTAGACATTAGCTCACTTCCGGTTGAAGTTCGTGACGATTTTCTGCAAAAAACACCCAACAAAGCGAAATTAGTTACAAACCAGACTATTTTTTACTTGGGCATTAATTTTGAAAGCGGTGTTTTTCAAGACCCAGCGGTGCGCCGAGCTTTCAACGCCGCAATTGACCGCGAAAGCTTGGTCACAGAAATGTTCGATAATCGGGCACAAGAACTGCGCCATTTTTCACCACCGGGTGTATTTGGTGCGCCACCAGTCAATGAGGTCGGGAAAGGATACAATCCAGATTATGCCCGCCAACAAATGAACGCGAGTAGTTTTCGGAACTGTAAATTGCTGCCGCCTATCACGTTTTTAGTAAGCACGGCCGATTTATCTTTGCTCCAAGCAGAACTCATCCGGGATATGTGGGGTGACGAACTTGATTGTGATGATCTAAACATCCAAATTGAACAAGTAAGTTTTGGTGAACTCCTTGCCAGCACGGCACCTGATGCAAGTGAGCGACCTGATTTATGGGAGCTTGCCTGGCCTACCTATTCTCCAGATGCACACAATGTGCTGTTTGAGGTTTTTCATTGCAATGAAGGAGAAAACCGTCAAAACCGACCCTGCAGCGATGAAGATGATTTATTGCGGCAAGCGAGTGTCACACCAAATATCGATGATAGACGCGGTTTGTATCGCGAGGTAGAAAACCTATTTTTTGGTGAAGATGGCGCCTTCCCAGCCATCCCATTATATGTTCGTGGCAATTATTCTATTGTTCAATCTTGGTTAACATTTAAACCAGCCTTATCTGGCGGTAAACAGTTTGACACTTACAAAATCGATGAGGAATTGAAACGCCTTGAACGTAGTCGTGGTTAGTTTAGACCTATGCAAAATTTAGCACAACATGCACAATTTTTGGGCATTCAACTTAATAATAATCAATTAAATCAATTTAAGGTTTACGAAAATCTGCTGGTTGATTGGAATCGCAAAATCAATTTAACTGCGATTCGAGAGCCAGCAGATATTCAGATACGGCATTTTTTAGATGCATTAACCTGTTCATTGGTGACAGGAGATTTAAACGGCCGTTCGCTCATTGACATAGGCAGTGGTGCCGGTTTCCCAGGTGTACCCCTGAAAATCCTCTATCCGCAATTAAACCTAACATTGGTTGAAAGTGTGAAAAAGAAAACACGTTTTCTGCAAGCATTGGTAGATATGCTCAACTTTGAGCATGTCACAATCTTGGCAGATCGGGCCGAAGTTTTGGGACAAGATCCAGCCCATCGTGAGCAATATGATTGGGCCACTGCACGCGCTGTGGCAGATTTACAGGTTTTGGTGGAATATTTACTGCCTTTTTGTAAA
>CAYGMR010000511.1:0-341 GCA_964350725.1 uncultured Ardenticatenaceae bacterium
TATTTTAGTTTGCAAACCACTGGTGCCTAAAACAGTAATGCCTTTTTGGGTTGGCTCTCGAGGCAGAAGCAACGGCCGTAGTTCCTCATCATCCGGTTTTAACGACTTTTGCATTAAAGCGATAGCACCGCTAATTTGTGAACTTTGAATATCACCAAAACCAACTTTTGCTAAAAACGCCTCTACATCATCATATTTTAATGCATCTGCAATATCTTCTACCGTGTAAGTAGCGCTCAAATTTAAACGCCTGAGTTCACGCTCAACAACCTCGCGCCCTTGTTCAATATTCTGGCCGCGTTCCTGCTTGCGAAACCATTGCCGAATTTTGCTACGCGTGC
>CAYGMR010000511.1:351-4202 GCA_964350725.1 uncultured Ardenticatenaceae bacterium
AGCACAAGCTGGCGTTCATCCAGTCACGGCTAGGATTGTCTTTTTTGGTCGTAATGATGTCTACACGTTGGCCGGTTTTCAACTGATAATCGAGGCTGACCATTTTTTGGTCGACGCGTGCGCCGCGACAACGATGACCAATAGAGGAATGAATTTGATAGGCAAAATCGATTGGTGTCGCACCAGCTGGCAGTTCAACAACATCCCCTTTCGGTGTAAAAACATAAATGCGCTCAGCGAGAATTTCCGATGTCAGCATTTCGTCATCAATGGCGATACTTTCGTCGCTTTCTTGCAGTGACGTTAAAAGTTCGCGTAAGCTAAGAATGCGTTTTTGTAAGGTTCCACTGACCGTGACACCATCTTCTTTATAGGCCCAATGAGCCGCAACGCCTTTTTCTGCCTCTTGATGCATACGCACGGTGCGGATTTGGATTTCGAGCTTATGACCACTGCTTTTGTCTAAAACGGCCGTATGTAAAGATTTGTAGCCATTTGGTTTGGGATTGGCGATGTAATCATCAAACTCTTGACTGATTGGCGTCCAAATATCATGGACAGCACCCAAAGCTAGATAACATAATGCCCGGTCATGTCTAGCTTTTTCAGCTTGGTTTACCTTTTCATACGCTTCAGCGTCTGTTGGTTCCAAGATAACCCGCAGCGCTTCGATGTCATACAATTCATCAAAGGTTAAATTCTTGCGCTGCATTTTTCGGTAAATAGAGTAGATATGTTTAGAACGGCCGTTTACTTCAGCCTTCAGTCCATTTTCATGTAAGCTGGCTTTAAGCTTCGCGGCAGCAGTTTCAATGCGCTGTGATCGAATTGACCTTCTTTCGGATAATTTACGGGCGATATTTTGATAATGCTCTGGCTCGAGGTAACGAAATGCCAGGTCTTCTAGCTCCCATTTCAGATGCCATATACCCAACCGATTTGCTAAAGGTGCATAAATCTGAATCGTTTCCAGAGCTAATTTCTTTTGTTTATCTGCAGGGAGGCGAAACGCCATTCTTAATTCTTGCAAACAATCTGCCATACGCAGCAGGATGATACGAATATCTCCCTCAATAATAGTCAGAATTGCTTCACGAATAGATTCAAATTTTGATTTTACATATCTAGGTTTCCGTTTCTTGCCATTTTTGGAGCTGTTGCTTAATTGTTGATTTTCTCCATGCTCATCAGTTTGCTCTTGTTTTTCCTGGGCATAATCTTGCAATTGTTTAACGCCATTGACCAAGGTTAAAACTTCATCGCCAAAGCGCTCTCGTACGTCTTCCGCTGTGACGCCGGTATGTGGTTCTAGAATATCTAGCAGTAGGCAAGCTATGAGGGCGTGGGCATCGACCTCCAGTGGCAATAAAATTGTGGCTGTTGCTAGATTATGTTCGATGCATTCTTCACCATTTATACGTTTTTTGCCGTTATGTGCCTGTTTGGTAAAGTCATATGCTTCCCACACACGTTTTTGCAAATGTTGATTGTTGCCATGGGGCAAAATTTTGAGCAAATCTTCGATACTTTTGGGTTTATCTTTAACCATAAATCGCTCCACTTATGTTAAGCTGTAGAAGCATAAAAAAACAGGCGATCCTATTTAGAATGGAGCGCCTGTATATTGGTTGGGGAATGAATTGAACACAATTCATTCCATAGAATCTCTGGCTGGTTTTCCTGCTTTTTACGCAGATAAATTTTCTTCAGCGGGAGCATCCCCCAACGAATTTTCTTCAACAGCCATTTCTACATCAATATCTAATTCTACATCTGTTGCAGAATCTGCCGGCTCCTGTGATTTATGAAGTCGAGTGTTAACTTGATCACGCAATGTTTGTGCTTCTTGTTTGCCACTGTCTAAAACGATGCGAGCTTGTTCTTGGGCACGGGTACTGGCATCATGTACATGTTGGCTGCTGACCTCCCGATAATCTTGACCTTTGCTTACGATTTGTGCACGTGTCTCAGATCCCGATTGAGGGGCAAGAATAAGTGCAGTTGCTGCACCGACTAAGCCACCAATGACAAAACCTGCTAAAAAGGCACCAAATTCACCATTACTTTTTTCGCTCATCATACCACTCCATTATCAAATAGTTATGAAATTTTATATATCACTTATGAATTAAAATGTGTGTCTTGCTTGTGTATGCAGGTATCCATTATTGCATGAGGCATGGATGCCCGCTTGTGGAATTCATCCACATTGCCTAATCCGGCAAATTGCTTTTTGGATTACCAAATAAAGTGCGGACACCCTGCCGAACTCCTGCCAAATAACTACTAGCACGAGTTACTGGTTGGACGATATTGTCGCTCATAAAGGTCGTTGTCCCGCGTACAGTGCCTAATGTCTCGTTGGTTTTTTGCAAAATAGGTTTAATCTCGAATTCGAGCATATTTACCAAGCGTACAACCATGATCAATAATAACATGAGCACAATGCCAAAAATGCAAGATTCTAAGGCGAGTGCGATGATCATAAGGTCTCTTAAGGCTTCAACCGTTGCGGCTTTTGTACTTGCAAGCCATATAACAGCTAATACAAACAGGATCGCAACTACTATTGCTGCAACAACCCCGACGACGATATAGAGTCGTGGGATTAGTTCATTGGGTGGTGATGCTTCAGGTTGATAGGCTACAGCCTGGTTTTCAACAGGTGGTTCGTAATTGCTCATATTTTCTCCTGATAAAATCTAGTATAGCACAATTTAATAACGGTCAAAGAAAAAAATATGCTGTCGTATTTTCAGGGAGTAATAGCTTTTGAGAATGTTAATTTGTTAATCGGGATTAGGGCTGACAAGCCACCAGGCGATGATTAAGGTCGCCCATGAGCCGATACTGGCACTAAATAAATTTAATGCGCCTAGCCTAAATAAATCGATATTCAGGGCGTTGCCTGCAAGGTGACCGAGTGCAAATCCGATCCAGGCTGCAAATATGTAAAATAGCATACGGCGCGCTGGCCCTCCCGTGATAAGGTGAAATGCTGCGCCATATGCAGTCGCCACGAGAATGCCCAAAATGAGACTAGAAGCAGTTCCACTGACATCAAAGTTCATGCAGCGCTGCCATTTGCGTTAAAATCCGCGATTATGCCACCGCCGAGACAACGCTCTCCGTCGTAACAAACTGCGCCTTGTCCAGGGGTGATACCCGTAACCGGTTCTTTGAATGTGACTTGAATACGGCCGTTTTCCAAACCAATAACCGCTGCTTCAACACCCCGTGCCTTATAACGAACTTTGACCTGCGCCTGAATTGGTGCATGTGGGGGCGTGCCCGATATCCAATTTACATCGCGTGCAATCAGACTTTGTTGCCCTAACATCTCACGCGGGCCGACAATCAGCGCATTATCACGACTCTCTTTTTTGAGTACAAAAACGGGTTCGGGTGTTGAGATCCCCAGCCCTTTGCGTTGGCCAATGGTATAAAAAGCCAGTCCATTGTGTTGTCCGATTGTTTCGCCATCTTGGTTGATGATAGGGCCAGTTATATTTACCTTGTCGCTGTATTCACTCAGGAATCGACGATAATCACCATCCCCCAAGAAACATAAATCTTGACTGTCTTGTTTGGCGGCGACCGGCAGGTTGAACTCAGTGGCTAATTTACGCACGGCCGTTTTTTCATACTCACCAACTGGAAAAAGAACTTGACCAAGCTGCTGCTGCGCAAGCACATGCAGTACATATGATTGGTCTTTGCTGTCATCGATGCCCTTAAGCAGCTGGTAACCATTGGCCGTGGCCTGCACACGGGCATAATGGCCAGTTGCCAAATAATCGGCATCCAAAGCCAGGGCATGGTTGAGCAAATGTGTGAAACGGATTTCACGA
>CAYGMR010000512.1:0-4202 GCA_964350725.1 uncultured Ardenticatenaceae bacterium
AATACTTCGACAAGCTCAGCACAGGTTTAGGAAAGAACGAATTCACTCGACTGGCTTAATTCGTTCTTTCCCTAATTTGTTGTAGTCTCCAATTGTAAAGAATAAAAGCACGTTATTGAATCATGTTACGGATTTTAATGATTATCACGCCTTTGCAAGCTCTTGTGTTTGCACCAACGCCAGCATTTCTTCAAATTCTTCCATCAAGAAGGCAACAAGTTGTTGCGGTTCGGGAACCAAGCCACTGTCGGTATTAAAGCCAACTTGAATGCCGCCATTATAGCTGATGACGCTGATGCCCATGCCCAGTTTGCCAGATTGCGGCACCCAGGCCATGATATATTTCAAACGGCTGCCTGCCATATAAATTGGTTGGCGTGGGCCAGGAACGTTGGTCATAACGGCCGTTGCCTTTGTATGGAAAAAGTCAAACACACTGCTTTGCAGCTCTTTCGGGGCCAATCCGCCAACACCTAACAAACCCATTGCCACGATAGCTTCTGGTGAATTTTTGAGCTCGTCCATGCAGCGTTTAACTTCTTGGAAGCGTTCTACCTGATCTTCAATGCCAACGGGCAGTGTCAAGTAAACCAACCCGAAGCGGTTGCCTAACTCTATGGGTCCATCTATCGGGCGCAGATTCACCGGGGTATAGGCACGCATTTTGATCCCTTTTGTGGGCTGATTATGTGCTTTTAAATAACGCCGCAAAGCGCCAGAAACGGCCGTTGCCATCACATCATTAATTGTTCCCCCCATCACATGGCCAATCACTAAGTCGAATTGCCTCAGACCAGGCTGAGCTTTTTTGGGTGCCTAAAGGTCCTTTGTACAAACTTTGTGGATCAGGCCAGCGTAAGGCGATTTTGCCCAGTCGTGCTGCTGCATTTGCGCTAAATTTAGTGGCATCGACAAGTCGCCCTGGATTTTTTAATGTAGATGTGTATTCATCCCAAACAGTTCCAGTGACTTGGCGTGTTGTTCTTGCTGCTGAGATTGCCGGATTAGTCATGCGACGCAGCAGACTCGGCTTCCGCTTGGGCTTCTTTTCGGCCTCGACCCACCACTTTGCATCGGGTGAATCATCAGTCATCGAAAGCATCACACGCACGAGCGCGATGCCATCGGCAATGCAATGATGTAAGCGGAAAATGATTGCACAACCATCCTCATAGTTGTCAATCAAATAAGCTTGCCAGAGCGGTTTACTGTAATCAAGTGGCGTACCCATTAAATCGCTGACTAAACCTTCCAAGGCCGCTTTGCCACCTGGTTCAGGCAATGCCAGATGATGCAAGTGAGCATTGATATCAAAGGTGGGGTCTGGCTCCCAATACAAGGTGCCGATGCCTAATCGTGGTTCCGATACACGCTGACGGAAACGATCAAAACGCAGCATACGTTGTTCAATGATTTGTTGTAAATCTGTGTAACTGATCGGTTTTTCAAAAGTCATCACCGAAGTGATCATCATTAAATTTGTGGGTTCTTCCATATGCCACCAGGTGGTATATACCGGGGACATTCTTTCTTTTCGCAGGGCCATTGTTTATCTCCTGAATGGATAGTTTTTGAGTCATTTTATCCCATTGTTCATAGTATACCCTAGAATTTATGCGGTGAGGAAGTTTGCGTTTCTTTGGGCTCGTTTGGTGCGTTCGCTGCCAAACGAGAAGCACCACAGCACCGGTTCCTGTCAATCTGACCGTGCTAAGGGAGACGCGTATGAAGAAATCACACCGGTGTAGTAGTTTTTCGCTAAAAATGCGGTTACGGATGAATGCATAGAGCGGTTTGGCAGGGTATAATGACAGCAATTCATATATGAAGGGATTAGTGCATGCAAAAAATTTGCCCAAATTGTCATCAAACTGTTTCAGCAACAAGCTATTACTGTCTTAATTGTGGCGTTGCATTAAATGAAAACCCTATAATCGTGTCACCTCAACAAAATATCTCGATTGCTGGTCGGGATGTTACCTCGCGTCAGTTAAAACAAATTGGCACTTCAATAGCAGTGAGTGCTTTAGCCATATTAGCCGAGGTGAGTTTGATATATGTGCAACGTCGTTTGGCTCAATTGCGAGACCCTGCAACATCGATTACATCATCCAAAAAGAGGTGGTGGCGCAAGAATCGTGGTGAAGTTGCCACAACCGAAATACGAGAAGAACAAGGTGAAGTGGTAACTGTTGTGCGCGAGCGAGTTGTTGAGATTCGTCGTTGGGGACGACCAATGCAGCGCGTGATTGAGCGGATGGTCTGGCGGCGAGAACCCACAAGATAAAAGCCGCTTTAATCTATTTGATTAAAGCGGCTTTTCGAAATCTGAAAACACCCTCAGGGTGTCTTTGCGGCGGTAGTGTTCTTTCAAGGGCACGGGGGAGGGTTGAACAATTACCTTGATTTAGCCTGCTAGTCCAGTCGTGTTCTCGTGCCAGTCAATGTGAGGGAGGTTATGCCCTTGAATTATCTTCAGCTAAACTTAACTGTATAATACTTGTAACAGATGTTAAATTCAATAGGCTGAAAGTACTAATTGCTTTGTTTTAACAGCTTTTTAGCAGTTTTTTAACAGGTTTGTATGTATTCTTACTTTGTTAACCCAATAATTAACACTTTTCAACGTGGCGTCGACAAGCTCAGCCTTCGTTAAAAGTTAAGTGTTTAATGAATTAACGCAAATGCATATTTAAAAAATAGGCAACTATTCAGGTCATTCCTGCGCAGGCAGGAATCCACACATGGATACCCGCCTGCGCGGGTATGACAGTCAAGAGACACCTGTATCGTTACAAAAATAGAATGATCACTATGAAAATGACTTATCTCGAAAAATTACAAACAGTACAAAAGAAAAACAACTCGTGGCTATGTGTTGGACTGGATCCAGATATAACTCGTTTGCGTGTAGATGTGCTTAAATGGGACGAACCTATTTTGCCATTTAATAAGGCGATCATTGATGCAACGGCCGATCTCGTCTGTGCCTATAAGCCCAATTTAGGTTTTTATTTGCAATGGGGCGCGGCAGGCATCATTGCCTTAGAACGCACCATTGCCTACATTCCCCAGCATATTCCAGTGATTTTGGATTGCAAAACGGGTGATATTGGCCATACACAGGCTGCTTGGGGACGTGGCCTCTTTGATGAATGGCATGTTGATGCGATTACAGTGAATCCATATGTAGGCGCTGAGGCAGTTATACCTTTGATTGGCGAACGACCCGATAAAGCTGTTTATATTTTGGCGCGTACATCGAACCCTAGTGCTGTCCAATTTCAGGGCGACTTGTTGGCGGCAAAGGGATTGTCGGCTGACGTACTACGCACAAGTGGAGCCTGGCAGACTGCTGGCCACAAGGGCTATGTGGTCGGATCAACTTACCCTGAAGAGATGAAAGTTGCGCGGCAGTTAGTCCCGCAAGCTAATTTTTTGGTTCCTGGCATCGGTGCGCAAGGTGGTAGTTTGGAAACGGCCGTTAAATATGGTCCCGATGCTGTTTGTGGGCCAGTTATTAGTGCTAGCCGGAGTGTTATCTATGCTTCTATGCAGGGTGATTTTGCTAAGGCAGCACGCAGCGCGGCGCAAGCGTTACGCGATCGCATTAATGCACTGCGTTAAATAAGACGATGGCGTTGCTGTTGGAATGGCCGCTTGCTCCCGTTGATTTCGATTTACAGCATGGCGCTGTCCATATTTGGAGTGCGGTGCTGCAACAATCTGACAAGCAAACGGCCGTATTTTGGGACATATTGAGCCTCAGCGAACGTGAGCGCGCTAATCGTTTTCATTTTGACGAGCACCGACGGCGTTTTATTGTTGCCCGTGGGCTTTTACGGACATTGTTGGGTGCTTATTTGAGGATGGAGCCGCACGCGATTCATTTCGATTTTAGTGCCTATGGCAAGCCGCTTTTGCCTGAAAACCCATTGTTTTTTAACATTTCACATGCAGGCAACATTGGTTTGTTTGCGTTTTGTTTGGATACGGCCGTTGGGGTGGATGTAGAAAAAATTAGGTTGTTGGATGATCTAAATGCTATCGCTGCCCGCTTTTTCGCTCCTGGAGAGTATCATGCTTTGCAAGCGTTGCCACCTAAACAGCAAATAGCGGCCTTTTTCCGTTGTTGGACGCGTAAAGAGGCGTTTATCAAATTGATTGGCGAGGGTTTGTCTTATCCGTTGGACAATTTTGAG
>CAYGMR010000513.1:0-4199 GCA_964350725.1 uncultured Ardenticatenaceae bacterium
ATGCCGCCTATATCACACCTAAAATGGTTTGGCTCAAACAAAACCAACCGCAGATTTTTGATAGCGCCCATCAATTTCTGGCCGCGACCGGGTTCATTGCGGCGCGTTTTACCGGTGAATTAACTTGTGATTTTACGCAAGCCTACGGCTACCACTTTTTCGATATTCATAACGAATGTTGGGATGCTGAAGCTGCCGCCACCATTGGCGTACCGCTGGAGAAAATGCCACGTTTATGCCCCCCAAGCGAAATTATCGGCACTGTCACGGCACAAGCGGCAGCGGAAGCTGGTCTTTGCGCTGGTATTCCGGTGATTGCTGGCTGTTTGGATGCGGCCGCCGGTGCTTTGGGCGCAGGGGTCACCCAACCCGGACAAACAAATGAACAAGGCGGTCAGGCAGGTGGTGTGGGCATTAGCTTGGATCACATCATAGTTGAACCCCGTTTGATCTTTTCTCATCATGTGTTGCCAAATCAATATTTGTTGGCGGCTGGTACGGTGGGGGGGGGCTCTTTAGGTTGGTTTCGTGATCAATTGGGTCAGGCAGAAACGGCCGTTGCGCCCCTAATCAAGCAAGATCCATTTGAACTATTTAGTTTACAAGCGTCGCAGTCCAAACCTGGCGCCAATGGCTTGATCTTCTTGCCCTATATGGCTGGTGAACGCACACCGTTGTGGAGCAGTGCAGCGCGTGGTGTTTTCTTTGGCCTGGCATACAGCAGCAGCCGTGCGGATATGCTGCGCGCCATCATGGAAGGTTGCGCCTTTGCGGTTTACGACAATCTGCAAATTGCAGAGGAACATGGTGTTATCGTCAGCGAATATCTGGGTTCAGGTGGCGCGACACAAAGTTCTGTTTGGTGTCAGATTAAGGCAGATGTGTATGGACGGCCGTTTGTGGTTGCCCAAAGGGAAGATGGTGGTGAAGGGGGTCATAGTTTAGGTTTGTTTGCATTGACAGCTAATGCTGTCAACCTGACCGACGATATTGGCACTTGTGTCGATTCTTTGTTGTCGCAACGCCGTACGTACGAACCATCCCACCAAAACCATGCCCTTTATCAAGAACTCTTTCAGGTCTATCGCAGCGTCTCACGCAAGTTGATGCCTGATTTTGCTGAGTTGGACAGAATTCGAAAAAGTTAACATCTCAAAAATAACCGGTAAATCAAAGGACACAATGAGCACAAAGAAATCTCTTTTTCTTCATGTTCCTGCGTGTTTCCTCGGTGCAGTTCCGTGTAACAGTTTTTGAGAATTGGAAGAAAAATATGAAAGCAGCCATATTAGAAAATCAAGGTGTCATGACCTATAAAGAGGTGCCGACGCCTTCTCCGGAGCCTGGTCACGTGCGTTTGCAAGTGGCCGCCGTCTCCATCTGCGGTTCAGACATCAAACGCTATGTGTCTGGTCACCGCATGTATCCTCTCGTTCTAGGGCACGAATGTGCAGGTGTTATCGAAAGCGTTGGTGGAGGTGTCAGCGAAGCATTAATAGGCAAACACGCCGCGGTTATTCCCGTTGTGCCCTGTTTTGAATGTGAACAATGCCAGCGCGGTTATTACTCGGCTTGTCATAGCTATTCTTTCATTGGGTCGCGACAGGCGGGTGGGTTCGCTGATTTTTTGGAACTACCAGAACGCAATCTGCTGATAGTGCCTGATGAACTATCGTTTGAACATGTCGCTTTGATCGAGCCCTCGACGGTAGCCCGCCACATGTTGGCATTGGGTGATTTTCAGGCAGGAGAAACGGCCGTTGTGCTCGGTGCCGGCTCTATTGGTCTGATGATTGTGCAGTGGCTGCGCATTTTAGGTGCAAGGCTTATTATCTGCACCGACATTTCTGATGAGAACCTGGCAACTGCACGCAAGCTCGGCGCGCATGTCACATTGAATCCGCTGCGTGATGATGTGGTAGCTAAAGTGCGCGAACTAACTGGAGATGGTGTTGACATTTCCCTCGAAGCCGCCGGTGTGCCCCAGACTTTAGAACAAACCGTCCCTATCACACGCCCGCGTGGCAAAGTCATTTGTGGCGGTAACCAACCGCTCGACAAATCGCTGCCGATGTCATTTATCGAAAATATGATGCGCCGCGAATTAAGCATTATTGGTTGTTTTATGTCCTACTCTGCGCCGTTCCCCGGTCACGAATGGACAGAAACCGTCGCCGCGCTTTTAGATGGCAGCCTGGACATGGATACTATGATTTCGCATCGTTTTTCACTCGCCGAAGCCCCAGCAGTCTTCGACCAAATCGGTGCCCATACCTTAACGCATCGTAAAATCATGCTGCAACCGGAAGGATATGAATCATGACCTTATGCAATGTACTCCCCTGGATTCAAACTGCCCATCGAGACGGGTATGCGATTGCCGCCCTCAATGCCAATACGCTTGAACAGATGCAGGCTATTGTGCTGGCGGCACAAGCTGAAAACGCCCCTGTTATCATCCAGGTGAGCCATCGTGCTTTGCAATATGTAGGCAGTGGCAGCACAGTGCTTGGTTTGCAATATATGGCTGCCATGGGCAAGGTCGCTGCTGCGAGTGTTGATGTGCCTGTCTCTCTGCACCTGGATCATGCCAACGAAAACGAAGTGCTGCAAGCCATTGCGCTTGGTTTTACATCGGTCATGTTTGATGGTGGCGACCTGCCCTTCAACGAAAACGTAGCCACGACCAAACGACTGTGTGCGATAGCCCATGCGGCTGGCGTCTGTATGGAAGCTGAAATTGGTGAAGTGCCTAAACCGGATGGCGCGGCCTACGATCCAGCCGCAATTGACCTAACAACGCCTGATGATGCCGAACAATTTGTTGCTATGACCGGCATTGATATGCTGGCGATTGCACTTGGCTCGGTGCATGGGCTCAAGGACAAATCGGTTACGTTGGATTTGGAGCGGCTGCAAGCCATTCGGGAACGGGTGGATTTGCCATTGGTTTTGCATGGTTCGTCTGGGGTTAATGATACAGACATTGCCCAAGGCATAAAGCTGGGCTTGGCCAAAGTCAACATTGCCACCCAATTATCCAAGGCATTTACCGGCGCGGTACGTGAAGTATTGGCTGCGGATGATGATTTGGTCGATCCGCGTAAATATTTAGGACCAGGACGTGCCGCCCAAGTTGAAGTCGTGGGCGAACGTATCCGTTTTGTTGGTGCTGCTGGTAAGGCATAAAAAAGATTTACCATAGAGAACACTGAGAACACAGAGGCTTTTCTCTGTGCTCTCTGTGCCCTCTGTGGTGAGGTTCTATCTCATGATTCTTTGTGTGAATTTGAATGCGGCTGTTGATAAGACAATTGTTGTGGACTCGTTCCAATTGGGTGCAATCCATCGTCCGCAGGCAGTGAAGTCGCTGGCGGGTGGCAAAGGTTGCAATGTGGCGCGGGGCTTAAAGCAGTTAGGGGCGCAAGCGCTGGTCACGGGCTGGGTTGGCGGAACCGCGGGACAATTTATCGAGAATGGGCTGCAGCGGGAGGGCATTGCGACTGATTTCGTGTATACGGATTTTGAATCACGCACCTGCACCTCGATTTTAGACAGCGCCACCCAGCAGATGACCGAGATTTATGAGCGTGGTGATGCAGTGCCCGCACAAAAAGTTGATGCGATGTTGGCTCATTTTACGGACATTGTGGGGGGCTATACGGCCGTTACCCTCTCCGGTTCTCTGCCCCCAGGCGTGCCGCTCGACTTTTATGCCCAACTCATCAAGATTGCCCAGAAAGCCAATGTACCCGCGTTTCTCGACAGCAGTAAAGAGGCGCTTTTGTTGGGTGTGGCCGCCCAGCCATTTTTGATTAAACCGAATGAAAGTGAAGTCGCTATTTTAGCTGAGCGTGAGTTGAATTCATTGGCAGATTATGCAGCCGCAGCAGCAGACATCTCGTCTCGTTACGCGACGATTGTGGTGTTGTCCTTAGGCAAAGATGGGGCGATTGCTGCGCAGGGGCAAACCGTTGTACATGTAAAAAATCCACCTGTAGCGGCTAAAAGTGCTGTTGGTTCTGGCGATTGTATGTTGGCTGGTTTGACGGTTGCTTTTACGCAGGGGTTGGGTCTGGAAACGGCCGTTAAATACGGGGTTGCTGCCGGCACTGCCAATACGCTTGTCATTGGCGCAGGGCAATTCACAAGACCTGATTTCGAGGCCGTTTTTGCAGCTACTACTTCGTACGCGCTAT
>CAYGMR010000514.1:0-4171 GCA_964350725.1 uncultured Ardenticatenaceae bacterium
GCCCAGGAATTACATGCCAGCCCTGATCAAGTCAATCGTTGGCAGCGCGCTGCCATTACCCATTTAACCCAGATCATCATTCATCAAGAGCGGCGTTTGCGCACGGTGTTAATGCGTCAGTTGGCAGCCAGTTTGCCGCCAGCCCCTTACAGCCAATTTTTTGGTATGACTCAGGTGCGCCAGGCGTTGTTGGCGCAGCTAACACGAGCGGGTGCACCTTGGATTGTAACCGTTACCGGGATTGGTGGTATTGGCAAAACCAGCCTTGCTGATTACGTTGTGCGTCAGATTTTGCCTACTTTGACTTATGCACGCTATTGTTGGCTGCGGGTCGAAAATCACCAGTTGAGTGGTGATGCACTGCCCCCTGACCGCGCTTATGAATTATTGCTTTTAGCGCTGGCTGATCAACTTTGGGCAGATACGCAGACGGGTGAATCTGGCAACCAACTTGAGAATCGCTTAATTCAAGCGCTCAAGGCAGAACCACATTTGATTATTATCGACAACCTGGAGACAGCGGTGCATATTGATTATTTTGCGACCAAGTTGGCCGCATTCATACAACCCAGTCGTTTTTTGCTAACCAGCCGCGCACGACATTCTGGAGAAACGGCCGTTTATACCCACTCCCTCCAAGAACTGCCTCTAGATGATGCGGCAGATTTGGTGCGCCATCATGCCGAAATGATTGGTCTGGCAGAGTTAGTTCATGCCGATGCTGCCACAATTGAAGCTATCTATGCGGTTACTGGTGGCAATCCATTGGCCTTGCAACTGGTTGTTAGCTTAACGGCCGTTTTGCCCTTGCCTCAAATTATTGCAGATCTAAACGCCAATCGCACTGGTCCCATCGAGGATTTATACCGGCATATTTACTGGGAGGCATGGCGTAACTTGACACTTCCTGCGCAGAAATTATTGCAAGCCATGCCGCTTGTCGCTGCATCAGGTGCCTTGCCAGAACAAATGCAGGCAATTAGCGGGCTAGCGCAAGACGAATTTTGGACGGCCGTACGTGAATTGAGCGCACGTTCATTGCTCGAAGTACAAGGCAGCATTCAAGAACGTCGTTACGGTATCCATCGTTTGACCGAAACTTTTTTGCAGACAGAAATCATCAATTGGCCAGCATTGATGGACGAGTGACAGACAAGCATGCAAACTGCACATACGCATACCCAAATACAGCCATCTGAGTTGTTTGTGCATAGTATCACCGCTAATATTGATTATTGGCAGCAGCGCACCAAAGCGCTAACAGCGGAAACTCTTCCCAAGATTGATCATGATTGCCAAAACTTATATCGAGCCGTAAAGTTCGGTTTGGAAATAGATGCCACTTGGCGCGAAACAGCCCAACTCATTCTGCAAAACTATGTGCTGATCGAACGCCGTGGCTATTGGGGCGAATGGATTCCAATTTTAGAAAGGGCACTGGCGGGCTGTGGGGATGATCAGTTGGCTTTACGCGGCCGGCTCCTCGATCATTTAGGTCTTTTTTACCAACATAATCGTCAGTTAGAAAAAGCGATAGCGACGCATCGGGAAGAATTAGAAATTGGGCTAACCTTGCAGGATAAATGGCGCCAGGGACATGCTTGTATCAATTTGGGTGCGGCTTTGCGCCAGATGCGGCGTTTTGTTGCGGCCAAGGAATATGTTCTGCAAGCAGATGCCGCATTTCAAGCCATTGCTGCACCCACTATAAAACATGCATTTGTAGCGCTTGAATTGGGTTTGTTGGCACAGGCACAAGGGGAATGGACAAAAGCCGAGGAACATCTCAACTATTCTGTCAGGCTCTGGCGCGAGGTTGGTGATCCAATTTATCTGGCGAACTGCCTCAAATTATTGGGTCAGGTTTTGGTTGCGCAAAATAAAACGGCCGTTGCGGCAGTCACCTATCATGAAGCGCTGGATTTGCTTGACCAGACCGAAAATCAATTGGGAAAAACCAGGCTGCTAAACGAATTAGGTGTATTGTATTTAAAGCAGAAAGAGTTGAATAGCGCCCAGCATTATTTAATGGCTGCGGATAAATCAATTGACCATCAATCTGGGAATCTTTATATCCAAGCAGTTGTGGCCACAAATATTGGCAAGTTGTATCTTGCGCAGGGTCAATTGTCGGCAGCAGAAAATGCATTTCAACGCAGTATCAATTTGTGGCAAATGTATGCTGATCACGTTCAATATGCGAATGCATTGGGCAGTCTGGCTGAAGTCAAAACGGAGCAGGGGGATTTTGTGGTCGCCTTAGGATACTATCAGCAAGCGCTTGAATTATTGATTGATTATCAAGATGATGCTTGGGGGCGCAAGTTGCAAGCCGAATTTGAAGCTGCAAAAATGATTTTGCAATCCAGCAGAATAGAAAGCCTGGTTACCTGAAATAATTACAGGAACCAGGCAAATAGTTGAATTTATCCAGCACAGCCGGAGCCAGAACCAGAACCCGCACAATCTGCAAGTAAAGGGACCAAATTGGGCAGGATCGAATAAAAAATGAAGATTGATGTGAGCGCACATATGGTAACAACTTTTTGTTTGGTCTGAATGAACATCTTTACACCTCTCTTGTTGATTAAGTGAGGCGCATTGAATAAGGCGCCCGGATGACTTTTTGGTCATTCGCTCATGAGATGCTCAATGGCCTTGGTTTGTTGATGTCTCTTCTAGAAGCTGTGTCTTTACTGTAACTTTTATGGCGCTTAAGTTGAATAGAGTGATACTTAAATTCGCTCGGAAATTTGTCAGCACAGAGGGTACAAGGGATATTGAGGGTATATGACTACATTTGGTCAGCAGTTACGCAGATACCGGCGCTCATGCCAGGATCCGCTGCGCGGCGGCGTTTTGACGCAGCTGCGTCTAGGCGAACTGCTGGGGGATGAACTTGGACATGGGGGTTATTCGGGTGCGGCCGTTTCTGATTGGGAACGTAACAAAAGCAAAATCCACGCGGATGATCGCCTGGTATTGGTCAGTTTGATTACGATTTTTCATCGTTTGGGAAACTTGCAAACGCTTACTGAAGCTAATCAGCTTTTGCAAGCTGGCAACTACCGTGCTTTAAATGCCGAAGAGCAAGCGCAAATTTTCCCAGATGTGCAACCAGCCAAAGAATTTGCTAATCCATTGGTTCCACCTCAGGCCAGCACTGTATTCACTCCAAAACGCCGCAAACAGCTAATCTTGTTGGAAAAAGTTAAACGATTTTGGGTCGAGGGTGTATTAGAAAAATCTATACAAGGGGCGATGCTGTTGGATATAGACGGCCGTTCCTATCATGCTGCTGTTGACCAACCGTGGCAGCATGTGATTGGGGTTGTTCCTCCACTCAAGGCCGAAGCAGAAACGGCCGTTTCAATAACTAATTTGCATACATTCTATCTCCAGGCTGATCGTGCATTACTTTTGTTAGGTGAACCAGGCTCCGGCAAAACCATCGCCCTGATCACACTCGCCAAGTCGCTAATCCGCCAGGCTGAAATGGACCCCGCCCATCCAATCCCTGTCATTTTTAATCTGGTTTCCTGGGCTGAAAAGCGTCAAAGCATTTCAGATTGGATCATAGAAGAACTCACTGCCAAATACCAGATTCCACATACACTTGGGCAGCAATGGCTGGCTGACGATGAACTGATTTTGTTGTTAGACGGGCTAGATGAAGTGCCATTGCATTATCGAGCTGGCTGTGTGGCCGCCCTCAATCTGTTTCGGGAACGGCAAGGATTGACCGGAATTGTCATCAACAGCCGCCGCGAAGCGTACGAGGCGCTGCAAATAAACTTGCAACTCGGTGGCGCTTATCTTCTACAGCCCCTGACCCTGTATCAAATCGACAATTATTTGGCAGCTGCGGGTGAACCACTGCTTGGATTAAAAACGGCCGTTCAGCAGGACCCTGCCTTGCAAGCTTTAGCACAGACCCCACTCATGTTACATGTACTCAGCGTGGCCTATTGGCAAACGAAAACAGTGCCTGATGAGGATGGCAAGATCAATCATTTTGACTTGTTTGACAGCTATGTCCAGGCGATGTTTGCACGGCGTGGCGACCAGTTGGCTTATCCAGCCGCCCAAGTAAAAACATGGCTTCCCTTGTTGGCGCAGCAAATGGACAAACATCATCAAGCGCTGTTTTTGATTGAACAGTTGCAGCCAA
>CAYGMR010000515.1:0-263 GCA_964350725.1 uncultured Ardenticatenaceae bacterium
AATTTTGGCAAAGGTATTGAAATAAAAAACTTGTTTTTTCGGGTGTCATTCCGAGTGAGCGAAGCGACGAGGAATCTCAACGCCTTTTGTATACCAGCATCAGTGGGATTCCTCGCTCCGCTCGGAATGACATAAAAAGTTAATGAACCATGCCCAAATTTCTGATTTTAACAGTTCAGCAGCGTTTAGGTGTGTCCAATTTCCTTTTACCAGAGCGCCTTACAATCGAGGTCATCGCAGGCGGTGAATATCTTTGTGAGCAT
>CAYGMR010000515.1:273-4137 GCA_964350725.1 uncultured Ardenticatenaceae bacterium
CAGCCAGTAGTGCAGCCAGCGTTGATTCACGCCACCACGACAATATTCGGTGGCGATGTAGACACACATCGGCACCATGAGCCTGTAGTCGGCAACCATTTGTTGCCAGGTATAGTCCGTGACCCCATTTTGAAGCAGATGGGCGTGATACTGTTCAAGAACAGATTCTTCATACAACCTGCGTGTTTCAAGCGGCCAATCAATCACCATAGCATAGACAAGGTCATAAACACCCAACCAAGTCGTCAGACTCCAATTAAAGGGCTGGCGATCAATGAGGTAGAGTGGTCTAGCGCCCGTACGTGGCACCATGATGTTGTGTTGGCCTGCGTCACCATGAATGAGTGTGAATCCGTTTGCATCCTGACTACGCCGGATGATCGCTTGTGGATGTTGCGCATACAAGGTGTGGATCAGGGTCGGCCAATGGTGTTCAAACTCGTCTGCGTACCCATCGAGAATATGGGCAACGCCTGGCTCTGCGATGTCAACAAAATGCTGAATAAAGGCCGCATTGTGGATGGGTGCGTTGGCTTCTGCCAGACGGTCTGCACCCCACCAGCGTGCATGCAGGGTTGCTAGACCTTCGGCTAAGGCCAGTCCAAATTCCAGTGTGGGTTCTTTTTGTGCCGAGTCAATATGGGTGGCGGAGATATCAGCCAAGAGAATATGATAACGTTGGATTTCGGCGGAATAAACGGCCGAATAACAATGCAACAGTGGCTTGTTTTGCACATCCACATAGTCGCGTGTGTAAAAGGTCACTTCGGAATCGTCAAAATATTCGCCGTCGCCGAGATCGGTATTGGCCATTTTGAGGAATAAATGTTGGGGGCGGTCGCCTTGGGCGTCTTGTGAATAGGTGAGAGTCAACTGGGCATTTGTGGACCAATTGCCACTGCCCGCACCCGTTTCAATCGCAGTGACACGGCCGTTTCTTAAAGCGCCATCTTGGATGAGAACGGCCGTTAGCCATTCTGTCGTAACTTGATCAATGTTGGTGATTACTTGGTTTTGCAATGCATTTTCCTTTTTTGCCGCGGATTAGCGCGGATTATCACGGATTTCAGAAGTGTCAGTTTGTTTGGCGGCACGGCCGTAGAGTCCTAAGACGGGTGTGAGTAAGAGTCCGGCACTGACGAGGGCGGCGCGTAGGCCGAAACGGGTAGCGATGCCACCGAGCAGCGGGCCGCCAATTACCTGGCCGATGGCATCCATTTGACCATACGTAGAAAGCACGGTGGCACGAACGCTAGGTTCGATGCCCCGGTTAATCCAGGCACTGTAAAGCGGCTGCATTGTGCGGCGTGAAAGGGTAACGGCCGTATACGCCGCCAACGCCATCATAAAACCAGCAGCTAAACCAAAAGCGATCATGACAAAGGCGATAACCGCGCTGAAAATTGCCAAAACGCGCACGGTTTGGGCGTGGTTGAATGTGCTAGAACGCCTGCGCATATATTCGGTGGTGCCAATGGTTAGCAGCATGATAGCGGCATTGATCAGCCCAAACATGACGACAGTGCTATCGAGAATGCCAATATCGGGAATGACGAAGTTGTCGAGGATATGGGCTTCCCAGAGACGATCTAACGCTTCACTGTACAGTCCATAAAAGAAAGAAATGGCGAGAATGGTGACGAGCAACGGCCGTTTCTGAATTGACTGCATGCCGGTTTGAAACGTATGCCCCATCTTTTGCCAGTTGTTGCGGTTGGCCTGGGGAGTGGGATGAAAGCCGGTTTCGGGCATGATAAAAATGAGCGCAATCGCCAGCAGAATTTGCAGTGTACCGCCAATCAGAAAGGGGATATTGAGGGCAATACTGGCCAGAGCGACATTGATGAAAATGCCGACAAAGCCGACTAATTGTCGCACTTGCGTGCCGCGTAGGTAAACGGCCGTTAATTTTTCTTCCCCGATCTCATCTGCCAACCATGCATCTTCAGCGCCGCTGATAAATGTGTAGCCGATGCCCCACAGCATTTGTGCTAACAAAATGGTGCCAAAAAGTTGGAAACTGCCTTCCAAAATAAAACCACAGCCGATGAGCAAATAGCCAATAATGACTGAGGTTTTACGACTCTTAAGGTCGGCGACGATGCCCGTGGGGATTTCAAAGATGAAAATAGATAGTTCCAAAACTGTGCCGAGCAGTACCAATTGTAAGGGGTTGAGTTCAGCCATCTGGAAACGATAAAGCGCACTGGTTGTGAATGTAGTTCTAAAGGCGAGTGTAGAAACGGCCGTTATGAACAGATAGATGTGGTAGGCGTTAAAGCGTTTCAAATATGGTTTTCCTTAGGGACGGTGGCAAGTGGCACAGTTGCAGGGTGGCAAAGTAATTCTGCAACCTGCAACCTTGTAACCCTGCCACTCTTATTGCCGACTAATATTACGCCCAGGCCGCATCTCTTTCTCATAGGCATCATATTGGCGCGCCACATGCATACCCGCTTTTTCATAGAGGCGCGTGGCGCCGGTCAAACTGGCGGCATCAACACCCAGGCCACAGCGCAATTTGCCAATGTTTTGCAAAGCGGTGAAGGTATGGTGCAGCAGCGCTAAACCTAGCCCTTGTTTTCGCCAGGGACGTCGAACACCGAGGATTTCGATCCAACCCATATCGGGGTCTTCCTGCCGTCTTTGATTTGCCAGACAAACGGCCGCGATTTCTTCCCCAGCCATCGCCAAAAACCAGAGGTTGGGGTCGAAACTTTTATCATTTTGTATCCAATGCAACCACTCTTCAACCTTGCCATCTATGCCATCTTCAGGTTGATCGACATGCCCCCAATGATCTTTAAAGGCATCATCGAAAGCGAGATACACTTGCCGCATGTCGTCCATTTCAGCGAAAGTGGTAAGCTGGATACCTTGTGGCCAAACGGGCTGTAGGATGGGTTGATCGAGTTCGATTTCCATATGCCAAAAATGGCGTATCAACTTCATCTGGCGGTTTTCAAACAGTTGTTTGGCTGGTTGGTAGGTCGCGACAGCATCGCACATATAGCTCACGCGCAGGTCTTGTGGCACACGGGCAACGGTGGCTTGCAGCCGTTGGTCGGCCCAATCCATCAGCATGCTGCCAACGCCCATATTTTCGAAATCAGGATGAACGCGTGCCCAGACCCAGTTGGAAACGGGCAGTGGGTCGGTATCCCAAACTTCAAGGACACCAACGATACGGCCGTCATCGGTTTCTACGACTCGCACGTTTTCAGCGATGTTGATCTTGGGTGAGGTCCATTCGGCACGTACCTCATCTGCTTCCATATCTGCACGGCCGATTTGAGCCAATGCACATGCATTGCCAGCTTCCACAACACCTGGAATATCGTCCAGGGTTGCAGGTCGCATGGTTAAATTGTTCAGTTCAATTGGTTTGATTTGTAATTCTGCTAACATGATATTTTCCTACTCATTTGCCACAAAGGTACAAATAAAACGCTGTGTCCTCTGCGGTGAAAATTTTAATTATGTAAAATTGATTGACGGCGGGTAGATACGGCCGTTATCTGTGGAATCATGAGCCCGTTGAGGACGGCGGTTGCATAAATAGCGATAGGCAGCCATGAGCCGTTCGGATAGCGTCCAATTAGGACGGTGCTGGCTGCAATAGCGATACTCAGCAACATGCCTACGACACGATGCTCACGACCGCGCGTGAGTGCCCTGAGCGACACACACAACAGCCCAAGAATTGCACCACTTAGCAGCCCCAGCAGCAGGATCACCCCAGTAAACATTGGCTGCGGATTGAATAGCTGCCAGCCAGCAATCACCAAAGCGATGCTCACCAGGCTGGTCAAGATTCCTATAATTGTTCCCAAAGCGAGTTGTTTCCAAGATCGCATGATACTT
>CAYGMR010000516.1:0-4136 GCA_964350725.1 uncultured Ardenticatenaceae bacterium
ACTGGTTTATAAAATCAGGAATTGATATTTTGACTGCTGATTTGAATTTGTGAGACGTGTAGAATTATTTGACATGGCATTGTTTTTAATTACATTTGCAACAATTTCATTAACAACCTGAGTACTTACAACAATAACAATATCCTTGCGCTGAGTTAATCGAGAAGCTGCATGTTCTTTAATCTGATCTTGCTTCGGCAATAAGGCGTAAAACCACACATTACTATCAATGAAGCATACAACTGGCTTATCAGCGCTCATGCGCTTCCTCTCTTGTAAGATACTCTACATTAGGCAATCGAATAGGGTTTTCAAGAAGCTTCTGCAGGAAACTGGGTTCTTCTTGTAAACCTGAATTGTTATTAGCTTCAGGTACCATCACAATAACACGAACGTTATCTTCTTTTAGATGAGGCTGTAATTCGTCACGTTTTACCTGAGGAATCTCAATAATGCCATCGCGAAGTTTTGTTTGAAATTCTATTGCGTACATAGCTATTTCTCCATTAACAGATAGAAACATTCTAAACCGTTCCAATAAGTTTAGGACATTATAACACAGATGAACATGCAAAAATCGAGGGAAAATAAAGATTAATGGCAGAGGTGAAATTATTTGCAAATCTGCGACAAGTTGCGGGAACAACGGCCGTTACCATCCCAGGAACAACCGTCGCAGATGTATTACACGCTTTATTTAATCAATACCCGGCATTGGAAACGGCCGTTCTTGAAAACAACCAACCCAAACCGCATGTGCGCATCATGGTCAACGGCCATGCAATTGAACTGGCAGATGGGTTAGAAACGGCCGTAATCGATACCGATCAAATCGCAATCTTCCCGCCCATTGCAGGTGGGTAGTTAACCAAGACTACAACGAATTAAGAAAAGAACGGATTAAACACGCAAACACTTCCGTTAATATCCTTATCCGCTGTAGTCCCGGAAAATAGGAGAAAAACTATGCAAGGTTGGGCAGGAAAAATCCTGGATATAAATCTCAGCGAGGGAACCATAGAAACCGTTCCGCTCGACATGGAAATGGCACGTCTCTTTCTCGGCGGGCGTGGTTTGGGTGCGCGTTTATTGTGGGACATAGTTGGACCTGAAGTGCAGCCGCTTGATCCCGAAAACGCGCTCATCTTTACCACCGGCCCCATCACAGCCAGCAGCTCGCAAACCAGCAATCGCTTTAATGTCAGCACCAAAAGTCCGCTGACAAACACCTTGCTGCACGCCAACAGCGGCGGCTGGTGGGGCATGCAGTTCAAACGCACCGGCCACGATGCCCTCATTGTACGGGGTAAAGCCGAAAAACCAGTCATGATTTCAATCACGCCCGATGGCATCAGCATTGATGATGCGGCTGAGTTATGGGGTAAGACTGTCTTTGAAACCACGGAAGCGCTTGGGCAAAACCGTAACAAACGCAATGTGTTGTGCATCGGACCGGCGGGTGAAAATCTGTCACGCATCGCAGCGATCATGAACGATAAAGAGCGTTCATTGGCACGCGGCGGCGCTGGCGCAGTCATGGGCAGCAAAAACCTGAAGGCAATCGTTGTCGAAGGCAAAGAGCGCAACAGACCAGCCGACAAAGATCAGTTCAAGTTTATGTTGTATGAAACTGGGAAATTGATTAAAGCCAGCCCCCTCACCTCGCAAGCGCTGCCCGAATTCGGAACGGCCGTTGTCCTCAACGTCGTCAATGAAATCGGCGCACTACCCACACGCAACTTTCAGCAAAGCCAATTTGAAGGCGCACATAAAATCAGCGGCGAAGCGATCACTGACGAAATTTTAGTCGAAAACCAAGCTTGCTGGGCCTGTCCCATCACATGTACACGCATCAGCAAAACCAAGAGCGGTAAAGAAGGCGAAGGACCAGAATTTGAATCCACCTGGGCTTTTGGTGCCCAATGCGGCATCGACGACTTAGATACCATTGCCGAAGCCAATTTCCTTTGTAATGATTTGGGATTGGACACGATTTCAATGGGCAACACCATCGGCTGCGCGATGGAATTGGCCGAAAAAGGATTCATCGACAATGATTTGCGTTTTGGCCAAGCCGACAAACTGCTAGACTTGATCAGCGACACAGCTTATCGACGCGGTCTGGGAGATGATATGGCCGATGGCAGCTATCGTATGGCTGAAAAATACGGCGCACCCGAACTTTCCATGACTGTCAAAAAATTGGAGCTGCCAGCCTATGACCCACGCGGTATGCAAGGCCAAGGGTTGGTCTATGCGACCTCTAATCGCGGTGCTTGCCACGAAACCGGCAATATGTTGGGGCCCGAAGTGTTGGCACTGCCACGGCTCATTGATCGCTTCGCGACACAGGGTAAAGCAGGTATCGTTTCTGTCCATCAAGATTCAGCAGCGGTGATCGACAGCCTGGTCTATTGCAAGTTTGCAAATATGGCGGTGGCTGAGGAATTTTTTGCGCGCACGTTAACGGCCGTTACTGGCGAACATTTCACTGCCGACGACCTCATGAAGGTTGGCGAACGGGTCTGGAATCTCGAACGGCTCTATAACCAGCGTGAAGGCTTCACCCAAGACGATGACACCCTGCCCAGCCGTCTGCTCAATGAACCCGTGACCGAAGGGCCAAGCCAAGGCTTCACAGCCAAACTCGCCCCGATGCTTGTCGAATATTACCAATTCCGTGGCTGGGACGAAAATGGCATCCCCAAAGCGGATAAACTAGCTGAACTCGGATTGGATACATTGAGTTGATTCTCAATCTGCCACCAATTTCACACAAACAAACACCTAATTCGTGGCAAAAACGAAAAAAACCTACAAAGGCTGTAATTATGATAGACCAAAGACTTTATGAAGAATTCCGCGATATTGGACGCGATATATTTGTTACCGGCCTAACCAGCTCGCATGGTGGCAATATGAGCGTGCGAGTCGGCGATAAGATCATTATTAAACGACGTGGCGCCCAATTTGGACGCCTCAAGCAAACCGATTTCGTCGAGACCAGTTTTAAAGGCAAAGACAGCGGCATCATTCGCGCCAGCACCGAACTAATTGTACATCGTGCAATTTATGAAGAAACATCGGCACTGGCTGTTGTGCATGCCCATCCGCGCACAGCAATTGTGCTGAGCCTCAGCCGTGATGAGATTATTCCCATCGACAATGAAGGCTCTTATTTGTTACGCAAAATTCCAGTTGTCACGGTAGAGTTGGCATCAGGTTCCAAGGAAATGGCAACGGCCGTTTCGCAAGCATTACGTGGTTATAAAATCATCATGCAGCGCGGCCACGGCTGCTTCGCCATCGGCCAAACGCTGGAAGAAGCCTATCATTGGGTTTCGGCCCTCGAAGAAGTCTGTGACATCATCCTCGAACACAAACTCATGGGTGAAGAGATGATCGAATACCGCAAACATAGTGAAGGGTATAAGAATTGGTAAATTAGAGAAGGAACACGGAGGGACACGGAGAAGTCACGGAGTTTCACAGAGAGGAAATGGAGAAGTTTTTGAGAATCAACACGATTCTTACAAACAATCTCCCTTCGTCCTCCGTGAAACTCCGTGTTCCTTTTAAAGAGTTTAGTAAATATGTCTCAGAAGACTGTTTTAGCCGTAGATCTAGGGGCCGAATCGGGTCGTGTGATGGCTGTACATTTTGATGGCAGCCGCTTGCAATTAGAAGAGTTAAATCGTTTTCCCAATACAACGGTTGTCGTCAACAATCAGTTGCATTGGGATTTTTTGCGTTTATGGCGCGATATTCAAGCCGGCATCGCCAAAGGCAAAGCGCTGCAACCCGCCAGCATCGGCGTCGACACCTGGGGGGTTGATTTTGGCCTGTTGGACAGGAATGGGGATTTAATTGGCAATGTCATCCATTATCGCGACGGCCGTACCGATGGCATGTTGGAAAAAGTTTTTGCCAAAGTTCCTAGAGCCGACGTTTTTGCTCAAACCGGCATCCAAATCATGGCCATCAACACGCTTTACCAAATGATGAGCCTTGTTGAGACTGATTCCCCCCAACTGGCAATTGCCGACACCTTCCTCACCGCACCTGATTTACTTAACTATTGGCTGACCGGTGCGAAAGTCTCAGAGTTCAGCATCGCCACGACTACCCAAATGCTC
>CAYGMR010000517.1:0-4097 GCA_964350725.1 uncultured Ardenticatenaceae bacterium
AGCCTGGTGTGATGTATAAATCAGTCGCCCCTTCAAAAGCTGAGACCGGTTTCCAAGGACACATATTGCTCGTTTCACCAGCAATATCACGTTGGCTGATCGTTTGTAAAGTTCCCTGAATACCAGCCGAGCGTAAAGCGGCCGTTTCTAATGTGCGTACGGCCGTTGTGCCAACTGCAATCAAACGCCCACCCGCTAATTTAGCTTCATTGATGCGCCTGGCACTTTCCGGTGACAAACTGGCCCACTCGCTGTGGATTTGGTGTTCAAAAATATTTTCGGCTTCAACTGGCTTGAAGGTATCTAAACCTACATGCAGCGTGCAAGTCTCTAAAATCACCCCTTTTGCACGTAAATCAAACAATAAATCGCCGGTAAAGTGTAAACCGGCTGTGGGTGCAGCGGCTGAGCCCAGCGGGCGCGCGTAGATGGTCTGATAACGTTCGCCATCTGCCAGAGGCTCATGAATATACGGCGGCAATGGCGTGTGCCCAAGTTGATCCAACACATCATCGAGCGGTTGGCTAAATTCGATTTCACGCTGTGGGCCAGTGAGTACGGCCGTTACCTCTGCCGAAATCTGAGCTGGGGTTCCATCCTGGTTTTCCAACTGAATTTTTGAACCCACAACCAACTTGCGCCCCCCCACCAACGCTTGCCAACAAGTTGCATTCAACTGTTTGAGCAGCAAAATTTCGACTTTGCCGCCGGTTGCTTTTCGGCCATATAAACGTGCCGGCAGCACACGGCTGTCATTGACAACCAAAACATCGCCAGGATTGACATAATCAAGTAAATCTGTGAACTGTTTATGCACGATACGGCCGTTTTCACGTCCCAACACCATTAAGCGCGAGGCATCTCTTTGGAGTAACGGCCGTTGTGCGATCCGTTCCTGTGGTAATTCATAATCAAATTCTTGCGTTTTCATCGTCCTAATTTTAACACTCATCTTAAACTATTGACAGCTAATACACAATTGTATTATCATCTTAATCAGGATATTACAACTTAGCAAAGATGTATATCCAGTCAACAATATGGGATAATCTATGGCTACACGATTATTCCGGGAGAATAAGTATGTCTGCCACAAAAACTAAAGTAAGTATCGGAAAAGTCAAACGTGATATTTCTGAACTATTAAACCGCGTTGCCTATGGCAACGAACATATCATCCTCACATCCCGAGGCAAACCAAAAGCGGTGATCATAAGTGTTTCCGATTATGAAAAGTTCGCCAAGTCTGATCAGCAAACTCGCATAGAAAAATGGGGATCCACACGCAACGATATTGAACACCTAAATGAAAAAATCCTTGCAGAACGTCAAGGAAAGTACCCAATTGAAGATTTTGATAAATTCTGGCAAGAATTCAAAGCAGAACAGGAACAACAAGATGATTGGTTATTTGACGATTGATGCTTCACTGATACACAGGATGGTTGTGCCCAATGATGCTCAAACCAAAATATTAAATCTCTTTTCAGAATGGACACAAATTGGTTACACACTATGTGCCCCTACCTTATTTTCCTACGAAGTTACTTCATCTCTAACTAAACTTGTTCGTTTGGGGTTACTGAGTGAGTCATCGGGCAAGGCCAGCTTAAAACAAGCATTAGCATTGGATATAGATCTTTTCCCTCCAACACCCAAACTTGCGCAAGATGCTTTTTTATGGACGCGCAAGCTCAATAGGGTTGCAGCATATGACAGTTTTTACTTGTCATTAGCCCAATCGTTGAGTTGTGAACTATGGACAGCAGATAAGAAATTAGTCAATGCTGCAAACGTGAGTTGGGTCAAATTAGTCGCCTAATCCTCGTTGAGATCAAATAAGCCTGGCTGATTAAGCTTAGATACAACCTGTTGCTGCGGTAATGGAATATTTAGGTGAGCATAGGCGTGGGGGGTGGCCATGCGACCACGTGAGGTGCGTTCAATAAAACCCAGTTGCAATAAATAAGGTTCGACCACATCCATAATGGTATCGGATTCTTCGCTGATCGATGCACCGATCGTGTCTAGCCCCACCGGACCTCCACCAAATTTTTCGATGATCGCTCTTAATACACGCCGATCCAGGTCATCAAGACCCAAGCGATCGATTTCGAGCAGGTCTAGAGCAGCAACGGCCGTTTCTCTAGTAATCAAACCATCTGCCCGCACCTGCACATAATCGCGCACACGCAGCAGCAAACGCAGCCCCACGCGCGGCGTTCCCCGCGAACGCAGCGCAATTTCGGTTGCGCCATCGGGTTCAATCGGCACACCTAAAATGCCAGCCCCCCGCACCACAATCGACTCAATTGCTGACAATTCATAGAAATCCATGCGGTACACTGCCCCAAAACGCGCCCGCAGTGGTGCTGTCAATAAAGCCAGCCGCGTCGTGGCCCCCACCACTGTAAACCGTGGCAGTTTCAAGCGCACATTTTTAGCACCTGGCCCTTTCCCCACAATTATATCCAACACAAAATCTTCCATCGCTGGATAAAGAATCTCTTCGACAGCACGCCCCAAACGATGCACCTCGTCAATAAAAAGAATGTCACCAGCACGCAAGTTGGTTAAAATCGCAGCCAAATCGCCGGTGCGTTCTATCGCTGGGCCAGCTGTGTTGCGAATATTGACACTCATTTCATTGGCAACAACCTGCGCCAATGTCGTTTTCCCCAAACCAGGCGGTCCATGAAAGAGGACATGATCAAGTGGTTCTTTGCGTGCCTGCGCAGCTTCAATCAAGATCGACAAATTAGCCTTCAATTTCTCTTGTCCAGTAAAATCGGACAAACGCTGTGGCCGCATCAATCCATCAAGTTTTTTATCACCACTCTTCTGCTGTGGGGCGATATGTCTATTGGGCGTGGGTTTATCGCTCATGTTTCGTCTATTGCCATCCGTTCATTTGCGTGGGATTATACGATACGCTCCGCCTCAGGTAAAATGGTAACCTGAGTTGGGTCTGCGAACAACCTGTCAACGCTTGGATTCCCGCCTGCGCGGGAATGACACTACTGAAAACTTGTTCGTGCACCCACCTGAGTTCAGCATCAAGTATAATATTTTGAGGAGACATCTAAACGCAAATCGCGCCATGATGGATAAATTTTCGTAGATTCGCAATTTTCATTCGTTCGACTGAGCGCACACCGAAGACTCACGACGAGTCCGCAATCTACACGCCGCATTCCGCATTTAAAGGAGAATTGAGGATGGTATTTGAGTCACAACACCCCCTAGTAAAACATAAATTAACTTTGTTACGCAATGTAACGACAGAGCCAAAGAAATTTCGAGAATTAGTGCGCGAGTTGGCAATGCTACTTTGTTATGAAGCAACAACCGATTTAGGGCTAAAAGATATTACTGTTGAAACGCCTATGGGTGAAGCCGCAGGCAAGGAATTGGTGGATAAAATCGGACTGATTCCCGTGTTACGAGCCGGTTTGGGCATGGTCGAGGGAATTTGGGAGATGATGCCTAGTTCTGAGGTCTGGCATATTGGCCTTTATCGCGACGAACGCACCTTAAAGCCAGTTTCATACTACAACAAGCTGCCCACCAGTCCAACGGTTGAGGTTTGTTTGGTTTTGGACCCGATGTTGGCGACAGGAGGATCGGCCGTTGCGACCATAGACATTCTCAAGAAATGGGGAGCAGAACGAATTAAATTTGTAGGCATTTTGGCGGCTCCAGAAGGGGTTGATACCTTACATGCTGCCCATCCAGATGTAGCCATTCATGTCGCAAAAATCGACGAGCGTCTCAACGACATTGGCTACATCGTGCCCGGTCTGGGCGATGCGGGCGACCGTCAATTCGGCACTGCTTAATATACATCCATAAATCACTTTCCCTTCTAGAAGTTCAACTTCTTTGAGAAGTTGAACTTCTTGGGTGAACTCTGGCGTTTTTTGTTCTTCCAGAGAGATTTGTCAACTTTTTTGTTTGAAATCATATTTGCTTCCAAAAAGGAAAGTTGACAAATCTATTTTTCGCCAGCGTCCAGTAAAGCTCTTGAACTTATAGGACGCGGATACAAAAATGCGGCTAAAGAACTATTTTCATCCGTGTTTTGTATCCGTGTCAAA
>CAYGMR010000518.1:0-4082 GCA_964350725.1 uncultured Ardenticatenaceae bacterium
ACTAAATGTATAGTTAACACCTTCCAATTCGTCATTGACCAAAACTTGAGAAGTTGAATAGCCTGCTTCAATGAAGGGGATGCTTGCGCCTTCTGAAATCACCACAGATCTACCAGGCACTTTGTCCCAGCCGGTATAGAGACCAAGATTTTCGTAAACTGAGCCTTGAATATCTATTTCGGCACCAAAACATTGGGCGATATAACAGCCTGCCTGACCATCTGGACCAATCATCACGCCAGCTTCAGATGTACCGGAGATGCCAACACCACCGCCATAACCAACTCCCACCGTAACGGTCATATCCAAATCTTCAGCCATATCACTAAAAACAGCGATCTTGCCTACATTCGGGCCACCCACCATGGCGGCACACACATCATAATCTAGCGTTTTTAGCTGCTCGAACACAACAGTGGGGTCTTCAGGCAAACAAAGCTCTTGCATTGATCCGCTAAAATCAAGCTCGCCTGCCAACAGGGACATGTCAATACAATTGGAATTGTTTGTGCCTGCTAGAAAGTCAACTTCTGGAATGATTTCTTCTGAATCAGGGGCATTATCCACGTCAGTAAGCGGGGTCGGCAAAACATCTTCATCTGGCAGCAGCGGCGGCTCGGTGGGAATAAAATCATCCTGGGTTGGGGTCATGGTAGTTTCATCTTCAATGGGGCCAAGGGGGGTGAGCTGCCAGAATTGGCCACTGTAGTTGCCTGTATCTCCCATAAATGGGTCATAGGTATCGCTGTAGGTGTCCAGCGAACGGCCGTTTCCCAAAAACATATTACTCAAGCGAAAATAACCATCACCAGCAGGAGTGAGCTGCCAATATTGGCCACTGTAACCGCCATCGTAGGCCATAAACGGTTCATGGGTATCGCCATACGTGTCAAGGAAACGGCCGTCGCCATAAGCCATGCTCGTCAAAAAATAATAGCCATCACCGGCTGGTGTGAATTTCCAATATTGGCCACTGTAATTGCCACTGTCACCCATGAATAGGTCATTGGTCGCGCCATTGTGCGTTTCTAGGGCAAATCCCGTGCCCAGATACATATTCGTCAACCGATACCATTGATTGGTATCTATTTGATCGGTTGCTGCGTCTGCTGCCGCGCTTGGCAGTGAAATAAATTGCGTCATGAATATTGCCATTAAAAATGTGAAAACGAATACTTTTGCTCTACTTACGATACTGTTCATGATTATCTCCTTGAGTGGCTGGTCAGCTTGTCAGCCAGTCAGCCAGTCAGTCTAGTCATTTTATTAATAAGCCTTTTACTACATCACTGAAATACTTATGACAGTTACTTTACGAAACGGCCGTCAGCAGTTCGTCAGCAGTTGTCGTCAAAAACGCCAGCTATTTGTATAATTTTTACATGTCCTTATCGTTGAAGTTCTTTAATTCGTTTCAGGTGAGCCGCAACGGCCGTGCCATGACGAAATTCCGTGCGGTCAAAGTGCAGGGGTTGTTGGGTTACCTGGTCTTGGAAGCGGACAAAGCCCATGCACGCGATGTGTTGGCGACCTTGTTTTGGCCTGAAGAAACGGATGCCATCGCCAAAAAGAACTTACGTCAATCGCTATATCAATTGCGGCGTGTGCTGGGGGATTCTGGAGAGGAGGAAACCGATTATTTACACGTCACGCGCCAAACTGTCCAATTTAATACAACCAGTGATTATCAGTTGGATGTGGACGGCTTTTTAGCTGCAAGCGCACAAGATGCTATGGTAACGGCCGTTGCCCTTTACAGCGGCGAACTCCTGCCCGGCTTCACCTGCGACAGCCTACAATTTGAAGCGTGGTTATTAACCAAAAGAGAGACATGCCATCGACTGGCACTTGACGCGCTTTACCAATTAACACAACAGCATCTGGAAAATGGGAATTTGGTTGCTGCTCAACAGACAGCACGCCAGCAGATCGCCTTTGAACCCTGGCGTGAAGAAGCCCACCGGCAGCTCATGATCGCGCTGGCACGACAAGGGGAACGCAGTGCCGCGCTGGCACAGTATGATATTTGCCGCCAGGTATTGTGGGCAGAAATCGCTGTCGAGCCAGATGATGAGACCGAAGAATTATGGGCACAGATCGATGCGGGGGAAGGCCTTAGGTTTACCTCAAAGAAAAAACTGATCCCTGTCCCCATCCCTTTCCAGGCAGCACCCGTGCCACCCCATTTTGTAGGTCGCAAACCATTACTGCAAGCAGCTGTTGAGCACCTGACACATACAAGCGACCAGATCAACCGTGTGGCGCTTGTCGGCATGGGCGGTGTGGGGAAAACATCATTGGCAGCGGCGTTAGCCCTGCGCCTGCAGGCGCATTTCAACGATGGCGTGTTATGGGCCAATCCGCGCACCAGCGAGACGGAACATATTTTAGAGGTTTGGGGACGGGCTTATGGTCATGATTACAGCGACCTGCCAGATTTACGCAGCCGGGCAACGGCCGTACGCGGCTTGCTAACACACAAACAAACTTTGATTATCCTCGACAATGTAGACGATGCCGCCAAAGTCCGTGCCTTACTTCCCAGCGGTTCCAATTGTGGTTTGCTTTTGACCACACGCAATTCTGATGTTGCCGCAGCCTTAAACTGCCAGATAGTGCCAGTGGTCGAGTTATCGCCTAAGAGCAGCCAGGATTTGTTAGAGAACATTCTTGGAGAAAAACGCATTGCGGCCACACCTGCAGAAGCGGCAGCGGCTATCAAAATCGGCAAATTGCTGCATTATTTGCCCTTGGCTGTGGAAATTGCCGCCCAACTGCTTAAATCACGGTCACGTATGAGCCTTGCCATGATGGCGGCGCGTCTTGAGGATGCACAGCAGCGCCTGGGCTTGGCGATCAGTGACCGGGCTGTGCGTGCCTCATTCCAAGTGAGTTGGGATTTATTAGATGTGGAGCTAAGACATATTTTTGCCTGTGTGGCGGTGTTTGACGGACGGCCGTTTAGTCCCCAAGCCTTAGCTGCTGTCGTGGACAAAACGCTTTTCACAACCGAAGATGCGCTCTACACCTTATCAGCCCTCTCCCTGGTACAAGAAGAGGGTACAAACCATTATAAACAACATCCACTGCTGGCAGATTTTGCCGCCGAAAAATTGGATGATGCCCCCTATTATCAAACCCGTATGGCAGACTATTATTTGGAGTTTGTGCAAACACATAACAGTGATTTTGATGCGCTTGATCCGGAATGGGGCAATATTTCTGCCGCGATTGAAACGGCGCATCAATTAGCCCGCTGGCAGATGGTGCTGGATTATACCGATGCTTTAGCTGAAGCCTGGATACGCTACGGCCGTCTACGCGAAGCCGATCAAGCCTATATTTATGCTCAAGAAGCTGCCGAGACGCTTCAAGATGATGCACGCCTGGCCAAAACTCTATTACGTAGAACAGAAACAAATATAGAAAGTGGCAGTTACAATGAGGCGTGGGAGCAATTGCGATCCTGTTACCAACTCTATTACCAGTTGGAAGATGGGCATGGCATCGCCAAAACGCAATATTTACAGGGCTATGTTTTGTTTGACCAGGGGCGCTTTGCCGAGGCTGAAAAGGTTTTGAATGCAAGTCTGGCGATTTTTGAGGATTTAGGGGATGTAAGGGAAACGGCCGTAACGACCCGCCTGCTCGCAAGAGTCTATCTTGCCATAGATAAAACAACTGAAAGAGCAGAGAAAACAGCTACAGAAGTCCTTCGAGTTCAAGCGTCCTCAGAAAACAAAGCTGATTTGATTTCCGTGCTACGACTGTTAGCTACTATCGAAATCCGCAACAATAATTTAGACTCCGCTGAAGAATACGCTATCCGTGCTGTAAATCTTAGTGATGAAACCAACAGTCTAGCTGAAAAAGGGGTAGCATATTATCTTTTAATTACAATTTTTCGTATGCGTAAAGAATTCTCTAAAGCCGAAAAGTTAACAAAACAGTGCTTAAACATTTTTCAATATCTAGGCAATAGACGCTATGAAGGTTTGGCATTACATGAACTAAGTGTAAATTATCTAACCACTGGAAAACATAAAGATGCATTACGAATAACTGAAAAATCTTTGGATATC
>CAYGMR010000519.1:0-3754 GCA_964350725.1 uncultured Ardenticatenaceae bacterium
ACTCTGCCCAGTGCGAACCTTCACCCAATTCACGCCCCTGTGGCAGTTGATACACAGGCAAACTGACTGCACTGCCGTTGGCCGCAAACAAATACAATATATCGCGCGTATTTGCCTCCAGAAAAGCAACTGGCGATTCAGCCGGTTTGCGCGGTACTTTGACCATTTCGGGCGTAGGTGTGCGGAATATCGTGCCTTTATGGCTCACACTCACCCAAACCTTTTGGTCGGGCAACAAATCAGATGCTGTCAGCACTTTACTTTGCTCTGAGCCAATAATTTGCGTACGCCGATTGTCACCATATTTTTCGCCCACAAGCGCTAATTCTTCCTTGACAACATCTCGGATCATACCAGGCTGCGCTAACAATTTCTCTAGATAGCTGATCAGCTTCAGCTTTTCGTCATACTCTTCTTGAATTTTACGCCGCTCAAGACCTGCCAGGCGACGCAATTGCATATCCAAAATCGCTTGCGCTTGGATATCGGTCAGCTTGAAACGTTTGATTAAATTCGATTTCGCTGTTTCAACAGTTCGCGATCGGCGGATGGTATCAATCACTGCATCCAGATTATCTAAAGCGATTAACAACCCTGCCAACACATGCGCCCGATGGCGTGCTTTTTCAAGATCATATTCACTACGCCGCCGGACAATTTCCAGCCGATGTTCGATATAAACGCGCAGCGCTTGTTTGAGTGTCAATACACGCGGCTCATCATTGACTAAAGCTAACAAGGATATGCTAAATGTATTTTGCAAAGGAGTCAGACGGAACAAATCTGCCAATACCTGTTCAGGTTCAACATTGCGTGTGGTTTCAATGATGATGCGCATACCGTTGCGATCTGATTCGTCGCGCAAATCTGTCAAGCCTTCAATTCTGCCATCACGGTGCAAATCGGCAATACGGCCGAGCAAATTCGGTTTATTGGTTTGATAGGGTAACTCGGTGATAACAATACGTGATTTATTGCGCCCCATTTGTTCGACATGCGCCTTGGCACGCACGGTTACACGCCCACGACCAGTCGCATACGCATTGGCAATCGCATCGACTTCTTGACCCTTGATCTCTTTTTTACGGAAAACCAACCCTCCCGTAGGGAAATCTGGCCCTTGGATAAACTGCATCAAATCCGCAACATTCACATCATCGAGGTTGTCCCAATGTTTGAGCAAATATTGTAGGGCGTCAATGACTTCATTCAAATTATGGGGGGGGATGCTGGTAGCCATACCCACAGCAATACCCGTGGCCCCATTCACCAATAAATTCGGGATCGTGGCTGGCAGTACGGTTGGCTCTTTAAGTGAATCATCAAAATTGACACCAAAATCAACAGTATTTTTGTCGATATCCTCTAGCAGATCGTAACCCATATTGGCCATGCGTGCTTCGGTATAACGCATAGCAGCTGCGCCGTCGCCATCAATCGAGCCAAAGTTGCCTTGTCCATCTACGAGTGGATAGCGCATGGAGAAATCTTGCGCCATACGCACCATCGCATCATAAACGGATTGATCGCCGTGGGGATGATATTTACCTAAAACCTCACCCACAACACGGGCTGACTTTTTGTGGGCTGTGTTTGGTCGCAAACCCATGTCATACATGGCATAGAGTATGCGCCGTTGTACGGGTTTGAGGCCGTCACGCGCATCTGGCAGAGCACGTGAGACGATCACGCTCATCGCATAACTGAGGTACGACTCACGCATTTCTTCATCGATGTTTATTTTTTTGACTAATCCAATTTCCATATTTTTATTGTTCTGTTTATTTCTCGTAATGTTTGTTGTGGTAGGAACAGTGACTTGTGTCTGCCCAAATGGGCGATTTGTGGGCAACCATAAAGGTTTGCCCTAATGGTGAAATATTTGTTCTATGTGCAAGACCCAAATATAGGCAATTTCATGGCTGCTGTCAACCACGATCTAAGTTTTGCTTTCATAAACAAGCAAGAATGATGTACAATGTGATGTATAATCAATTGATTCAACATAAGCGAAGGAGAAACTGATGGGACAGATGATTCGCAAGCAGATATATATCGCAAAAAAACATCAAATAATCTTGAAACGGCTGTCAAATTCGCGAGGCGTCAGTGAAGCAGAGGTCATCCGTCAAGCCCTTGAACATGAAGACGCTGGTGGGGGTAATTTAGCAGGTATTTCAGAACAAAATCCGCTTGATGAGATCATTGCCTTTGCCTTAAATCGGCGAAAACTTAATACGGCCGTTGAACCCTTTCATTGGAACCGCGAAGAAATATATGCTGAACGTCTCGATCGTTACAAGTAATCAGGGATATCCAAATGCCACCAATTCTCATTGATACAAATGTATTGGTTTATCTATTTGATCAGAACGAACCAGAACGCCAGGAACGTGCGGTAGAAGTTTTTCGTAAGTTGGAAGAATTCGGTAATGGCAGATTGAGCGTTCAGTGTCTATCAGAATTTTGTTCCGTTGCTATGCGCCGCTTGAAACCACCATTAAGTCCCACAGATACGCTAAGTCAAGTCGAATATTTTCAACAAATTTTTCCCGTATTTAATTTAACACCAATGATCGTTTTGGAAGCGGTTAGAGGGGTACGTGATTATCAGCTTTCCTATTATGATGCTCAAATTTGGGCTTGTGCACGATTAAACCAGGTACCGATTATTTTTAGCGAGGATTTTCACCATGGTATTCTGGAAGGCGTGAATATCGTCAACCCTTTTGCACAAGATTTTGTAGTTACTTCATGGTTTGCGCAAAACGGCGGTTAATGTCCACACTAACCGCCGTTGAGCCATGGAAGTTGCTAAGGCATTTTCGGAAAAATAAAGAAGCTTTCAACCAAAAGATTGCCTAGCGAATTCCAAGAAACGAGTATTTTCCCCTCGATTATTTTTCGGAATTCGCCTAAAGCGAATGGTTAGACTGAAGACGCTTTCGCAGAATCCACACCGTGATGCTTAAAAAACTGAGCAGAAAGGCCAGCCACAGCCACGATCCAATATTAATCCCAGGACTATTGTTACCAAAGCTGCTGAGAAACACATTGGTTGGGCCACAACTTCCACTCGTAATGTCGTTGGTATCCATCGTTACTGCGCCATTCTGCGCCAGGGCTCGGCCGAATACATCTGCGTCGGTATTCAACGTTATACTCGTTAGCGCGAGAATATTGCCTATGAACGCCGTAGAAGTACCAAGGGTTGCAGAACTTCCAACTTGCCAATATACATTGCAGTCAGAACCGCCATTGATCACCAGAACAGACGCATCGCTGGCGGTTGTGATCGCACTTCCTATCTGGAAGATGAACAGCGCATCACTGCTGCCCTCAGCATCAAGTGTAAGTTGTCCTGTCAACTGTGCCGACGACGAAAAACAGTAGACGCCTTGCGTGAGTGTGAGTCCACCCAGATCCGTTCCAGTCAAATCAACGTCGCAGGCTCGACCCGCCAAGTCATTGTAGGCAGCCGTGACATCACTCTGAGCTTGTTGTGGGACGGCACCACCGGCGTATATCGTTCCGATCACAATTCCCGGCGGAAAGCCGGTGATTACGGTACCAGGCCAGACGCCCAGATCTCCAGTGGCGACAGTCGGGCCAGTATTAGTCGCCGTCGAACCGGCCAGAACCGCGAAGCTTTCGGCCGTGCCTAGAGTTGGTAAACCCCCGCCCTGTAGCTGCCCAACGGCATCCACCGACGAGGTGCTGCTGATTACAATAAGAAGAGCAATCAAAAAAATCA
>CAYGMR010000519.1:3764-4071 GCA_964350725.1 uncultured Ardenticatenaceae bacterium
GTGCTTAAACATTGCTATTATCCTCCGGGAGTAACTCCCATATACTTGTGTCTGATTACAGTAACCGAATACTTAAACACCCCCTATGCCATGATAACATGGTCGCGATCCAGCCACATCCGTAAAGCGGGGGGTATTCCTCTCCCCCAGTTGGGGGAGATAACAAAGGAATTGCTCAGGCAATAAGCCGTTGACAGACAGTCTGGTCACTTCCAGAGCGTTTGCATACTCGTTCTTATATGCTTCTGCAGAAATCTGGAGTATGCAAACGCCTTGAACTTGGGCTAAAATTACCATATGTCTCAAC
>CAYGMR010000520.1:0-2428 GCA_964350725.1 uncultured Ardenticatenaceae bacterium
AACCAGATGGTGGCAGTGTGCAAGTGTTAGGCCTTGATCCACAAAAACGGCCGCACGAGTTGCGTAATCGTATCGGTATTCAATTGCAGCAAGCCGCCATCCCTGAACGGTTGAAAGTATGGGAAGCGCTTGATTTATATGCTTCATTTTATGACCACACAGTTCCCTGGCAACCTTTAATAGAAGAATGGGGGCTGGCTGATAAGCGCAACACCCCCTTTGGAAAATTGTCGGGCGGTCAACAACAGCGGCTCTTCATTGCCCTAGCTCTGCTGAATGATCCAGAGATCGTATTTCTGGACGAACTGACGACCGGATTAGATCCGCAAGCACGGCGGGCCACCTGGGATTTGGTCCGTGCCATCCGCGACCAGAATAAAACCGTGGTATTGATCACGCATTTTATGGATGAAGTGCAAGCCTTGGCAGATCGTGTGGCGATTATCGACAACGGCCGTCTCATTGCCCTCGCTACACCCCAAGCATTGATCTCAGATTTGGGTGCAGAAACCAGTGTGCAATTTACGCTCCAAAATGGATTTGATGCCCATGTGTTGGACAAGGTTGCGGGCGTAACGGCCGTCACGCAACAAAACCGTCAGGTTAATATTCAAGGCAATGGCTCACTGCTGGCTAACGTCGCCGCCGCCTTAGCACAATACAACATCGCCCCCAGTGACCTGCATGTAGAACAAGCCAATTTGGAAGATGTTTTTCTGTCATTAACAGGCCGCGCGATTCGCGCATAAATATGAAACCCGGATAGAAAGGAACGACAAAAAGCCTTAAAATTCCTTGCAGTCCGTGTTTTATAAATAGTAGAGGAATTAAACGATGAAATCTTTTATCAAACTTACTTGGATAGAATTAAAATTACAGACTCGCGAACCGGTCGGTTTGTTTTTTACACTCGCTTTTCCTGTCATGTTGATGATGCTATTTGGCACTGTCTTTGGCAACGAGAGCGATGCGCTCTTCAATGGATTTGGTCAGGTTGATCTCTCGGTTCCGGGCTACATTGGCATGATCATCGGCACAATTGGTATGTTAAGCATCCCCGTCACGCTCTCGAATTATCGCGAACAAGGTGTTTTGCGTCGTTATCGGGCTACCCCCCTCAAATCGGGAGCCATTTTGTGGTCACAGGTGGCTGTACAAGTCGTGATGACGGCCGTTGGCATTGCGCTCCTTTTGATTGTGGGCACACTTTTTTATGATTTGCGTTTGCCACAAGGCAATGTGATGATTGTGCCAGCAATTTTATTGGGTGCTTTTAGCTTTTTTGCGCTCGGGTTCGTGTTGGCCGGTGTGATGCCCACACCACGCACCGCACAAGCAGTAGGCATGGCAATCTTCTACCCGATGTTGTTTCTCTCAGGCGCAGCGATGCCGCGTTTTATGATGCCAGAAAGCTTGCAGCAGATAGCCGAAATGCTGCCCTTAACGCATGTTGTTATCTTGCTCGAAGATTTATGGTTTACAGGCACATGGAATTTAACTTCAATTGCGGTGATAACGGCCGTTCTCATCCTTGGACTTATCCTATCCCGCTACACTTTCCGATGGGAGTAGAAACTGCTAAACTAAAACAACAGGAACGCAGAGACCCATGGAGTAGGCACGAAGAGTCATGGAGGAATAAGAAAAAACCTCCCCAAACCCTCCGTGCGCCTCTGTGCCTTCTCCGCTAAACTCCGTGTAACTTTTTTGGGATCTTATGGATACAAGACAGCGTAACGATATTTGGGTCAGATGGGATTGGTTATGGACGGTCATTTTTTATGCGTCCATCATCATGCCCGCTTTGCTTTTATTCATGGAGAGTAACGGCCGTATTGATGAAATATGGCAGCCGTTGGCATTAACGGCCGTTTTGCTCATTTGGCACACCATTGGCATGCGAGTCGCCTATCATTTAGCTCCAGGCTGGGGCGAAAAACCCGTTTATCGTCTTATCATCATCTTAGGCGATATCTTACTGTGGGTGCTGTTAGTTTCCTATTCGCCAGTTTATTATTTCACGCTGGCTGGATTGTATAGTCAAACTTTCCGCCATTTGCAATTGCGTTATGCAATTATCGCCGCCATCATTTTGACAATTGGGCTCACCTATTCCCAAATAGCAGATAGTGAGCAGCCCTTATCCTTCACGAGCCCAATTTTGTGGCTTTATATTTTCATTGGTGCAGCAGGTGTGGCCTTTAGTATTTGGATTTCGGCGATTATCGTTCAAAGTACAGAACGACGGGAGTTAATCACACAGTTAGAGCAAACCCAGGCAGAATTAGCGGCTTCCGAACGGCGTGAAGGCATGATGGCAGAACGGCAACGGCTGGCACGCGAGATTCATGACACCCTCGCCCAAGGCTTTACAAGCATTGTGATGCATTTGGAAGCAGCCGAACAAGCGCTGCCGCAAGATGAAGCC
>CAYGMR010000520.1:2438-4052 GCA_964350725.1 uncultured Ardenticatenaceae bacterium
ACCGTACAAAAACATTTGGATCAAGCGCGCAAAACGGCACGCATAAGTCTGGAACAGGCACGGCGCGTTGTTGCCGATTTGCGCCCTGACTTGCTCGAACAGCAATCATTGCCAGATGCTTTAGCCCGTACAGCAGCACGCTGGTCAGAAGAAAGTGGTGTGGCCACAGAAATGACAACAACCGGAACGGCCGTATCCCTCCATCCTGACATCGAAATCACCCTCCTGCGCGCCACCCAAGAAGCCCTCAACAATATCCGCAAACATGCCCAGGCAAACAATGTAGCCATCACGTTGTCTTATATGGGGGATGTGCTCATTTTGGATGTCCAAGATGACGGGAATGGCATTAACGAGACCGCCCCATCCGTCCTGTCAGGCGGGTTTGGACTCCAAGGCATGCGTGAACGTGTGCAACAATGTGGCGGTGAACTATTAATTGAAAGCGAACCCGATGAAGGAACGACTTTAGTCGTTTCGATCCCGCTGGGACAAGGAGTATGAAGTAGGGAACAAGAAGGCAGGACCCTTATTCCTTACCTCCAAAAAATTATGACAACTATTCGCATTATGCTCGTTGATGATCATCCCGTTGTGCGTGAAGGTTTGGCGGGATTGTTAGCTGGACAAGATGATTTTGAGGTGGTGGGATTGGCGGCAGATGGCGGTACGGCCGTTCAACTTCACGAAACGCTACAACCTACTGTCACACTTATGGATTTGCGCATGCCTGGTCTAGATGGTGTGGGAGCTATTGAGGCGATTAAAAAGAAACGGCCGTCGGCCAATATTCTCGTTCTCACCACCTACGACAGCGATGCTGACATCGTACGTGCCATCGAAGCAGGCGCAACCGGCTATTTGCTGAAGGACACGCCCCGCGAAGAGCTGTTTCGTGCTATTCGTGCCACCGCCAGAGGTGAATCTGTGTTAACACCCGCCGTGGCTTCACGTTTGATGACCCGTATGCGTGCCCCAGCCGAAGAAAACCTCAGCCCACGCGAGATTGAAGTTTTGCAGCTTGTCGCGCGCGGCAATGGCAACCGTGAAATCGGCAAACAACTCCACATCAGCACCGCCACTGTCAAAACCCACCTGATCCACATTTTTGATAAGTTAGGCGTCAATGATCGCACAGCGGCCGTTACGGTCGCGCTGGAAAAAGGGATTATTTCGCTTACACGTTGAGTAGGGCTAGGCACAAATCACTTCCAACTCTTGCCAGCAAGTATTGGCAAATGTATAACACACATAACACAAATGAATTTTCACGAGTAACTGGATTAGAATACGAAGATTGGGAGCTCAATTAGGCAATAAATCAGTTAACTGCTGAATGACATACGTCGGCACAATAGCGGATTGAGCTAACATCTCTGCGTTTGTTGCTCCTGTGAGTGTCAATGTGCCCGCCATACCCGCATTGAGCCCCATCAAGACATCCGTTTCGAGGCGATCGCCAATCATCATGCATTGCTTCGGTGGTAAATTCAGCAAACTGAGGATGGCTTCCGCCATATGCTGTGACGGTTTGCCCACAACTGCTTCAATGGTGGTGTTGGTGCAAGCTTCGATGGCGGCGATCATCGCGGCGGCATCGGGTTCACCGCCACC
>CAYGMR010000521.1:0-4046 GCA_964350725.1 uncultured Ardenticatenaceae bacterium
CTTATTTTTGCGATAATGTCCAATGAAGACGAAAGGGTTAAAAATTTGTGGAGTGTAAAGTATGATGGAAAATGACCGTGATCAAAAAGAGACATCACAGGAAAAAGATCGTGAAAAACAGCTTGAACACCGCTTACGGATGCGTTTTGAGTGGGATGACTTGATTGAAGATTTGATCCAGGATGGCAAGGAACGGGGTGTGTTTGAAAATTTGAAGGGTAAAGGGAAACCGTTGGATTTGTCAAAAAACATCTATGAGGGCGATCGTGCCCTGGCCAATACATTCCTTAAAGATAATGATATGCGTCCGAACTGGATTAGTAGTCGTGGCACTATTCTGAGTCAAGTGAAAGCACTGCGCAGCAATATGACACATACCTGGCAGCGGCATAAATGTGCTTTTGATGTTGCTCAAGATGAGACGCGGCGTGGTGCTTTAGCCATTAGCTGGGATGATGCCTGTCAGCATTGGGAAGAACAGATTGTGAAGCTAAACAAACAAATTGGTGATTTTAATCTGCGCAGACCCAGCGATAATCTGGAGATATTCAAACTGCGTTTTGATGAGGAGTTGAACCGGGTGGGTGCGCGACGCTGGTTACGTTGACAGCATACAAATTATGAGTTTATGGGGGGAAAGAGACCTCTATCGTTCTTAAGAACGATAGAGGTTTCTTTGGTTTGCGTAAGGGTGATTACAATTAATTGCCTAGATTTGAGGATAATATATAATAAAAAAGAAAAATATAAAGAAAATAAGAACTATTGATAAACACCAATAGTTGTCCAGATTTATTTCTGACATACCTTGACAAAATATTTACGGAATGGTACAATTTTTCCATAATAGCTGAACAAAACAAACATATTTGCAATACAAATGATTTTGAACACATTTTTATGGAAGATAGGAGAAAAGTATGAGCCAGATAGCTGAATTGAACGATGTTTTTGAACTGGAGTATCAAGACCAAGATTTATTGGGTAAAAACTTGGTGGCTGACAGCATAGACAGTTTAGGCTCAGATGCAGATAAGAATGTGTCTGTCAACGATACAGTTGGCCGTTACATGTTGGATATGAACCGCTATCCACTACTGACTGCGGCCGAAGAAGTGCATTTGTCTAAACTAGTCGAAGCAGGGACAGAAGCCTTGGAGCGCTTAAAGGATCCAAATCTGTCATTGGCTGAACGTGACGCGGCAACGCTGGCGGTTGAACAAGCAGATGCTGCACGCACACATCTTGTGCAAGCAAATACGCGCCTGGTAATTAGCATCGCCAAAAAATATTATGGGCAGGGTCTGGATTTCTTGGATTTGATTCAAGAAGGTAATATTGGTCTATTAACGGCCGTAAACAAATTTGATTATCGTATGGGCAACCGCTTTAGCACGTATGCCACTTGGTGGATTCGCCAAGGTATTACCCGTGCATTAGTCAATCATGGCCGCATGATCCGCATTCCAGCACACCAGGCCACCAATGTGCGCAAACTATATCGTGTCACTCGTGATTGGGAGCAAAACGAGGGTCGTCCACCAACTACAGAAGAAATTGCCGAAGAGACGGGTTTAGCGCCACAGCGTATTCAATGGTTGCAACAGATTACACGGCCGTTGCTCGCGCTTGAACAACCTGCTGGTGATGAAAGAGATGCTGAATTAGGGGATTTTATTGAGGATTCAGAAGCAGACCGCCCATCTGAGGTTGTGGCCAATAAGATGTTCCGCGAACAAATCGGGTCGATTTTAGAAACATTAACTCCGCGTGAAGCCTCGGTGCTGCGTTTGCGATATGGCCTACAAGGCAGCGAACCCCATACATTGAAGGAAGTTGGCAAGCTGTTTTCGTTATCCCGTGAACGTATTCGTCAGGTAGAAAAAGGGGCACTGCGTAAATTACGCCACCTGAACTTTTCAGGTGAGATGCCGTATTTTATGGCTTGATTTGAGAGGAAGTTCCTAATTGGATTGTTTTTGTATTGCGTATTTCGTAGCATCTACAAGCTACGAAATACGCAATTTTTTTTGCGACTAATTTCTGATTGATACTAAATAACGGGCTTGGACAGGCCAACTGGTAGCATCCATACGCTGGTACTGATCGCCAGCCGCAGCCAACAACGCTTCTAGCGCTGTGACTTCAAACTCGGCTAACTGCTCATAATTTGTAATGCCTTCTTTGTAGAGGATATCGGCAACTTTTGGACCGATGCCATTTATCACCGTCAAGTCGTCAACGTGAGTTGACGCGTTCCCTGACCTATTTGTTTTTGTAGGTGCTGCTCTCAAATTGAGACGAATCAACAACAAATCAAATTCTGTATAAAAGTGATCAACAATGCGGTCTGGATCTGACACGAGACCGTTGTCGGTGGCAACGCCCATATACACCTTACCCGCATAGCTAAATATACTGATCCCCATGCCTAGACGGCCAGATTGCGGCACCCAAAACATGATGTCATTAATTTCAGTGCCAGCTAAGAAGAGTGGTACTGGCGGGCCAGGTACATTGGTTAAAACCGTCGTGGCTTTCATGGCGAAAGTTTTTAATATAATCGATTGGATTTCACCGGGTGACAATCCCATTGCATTTAGGAGGCCTAAGGCCACACCTGCTTCGGCTGAATTTTTCAGCGCGGTCATGCGTTTGTTGACTTCTGCCAGGCGTTCGAGTGGATCTGCAAAGCTGATTGGCAGCGAAAGGAAGACGAGGCCAAATTTATTGCCCATCTGTTCCATTTCTTCTGGTTTGCGCATATTGACTGGTATGACTGCACGAAAATCGACTGGATCGACTCCTTTTTCCAGCATATAACGGCGCACAGCGCCAGACATAGCCGCAACCAGCACATCATTGACAGTCGTAGAGGTGGCGGCTTTAATACGTTTGACATCTTTGAGTGGCAACGGCCGTGACCAAGCACCCTTTTTAGAAACACCTAACTTGCCTTTGAAGGGTGTCGCCGGATCCACTGAATAGAGGGCCAAGCGCGCCGCCGCTTTGCTATATTCTGCTCCGGTCTGCGCAAATCCGGTGGCGCGGCTGGGATTGTTGACGGTTGTCCAACTTTCATGCACCACTTTGCCGGTCACGCTGCGGGTTGTGCGGGCGATGGATGCGCCTTGTTTGAACAGCGAACCGATTGGCCCGCCACCAGTTTTGCCGCCATCTTCTTTTTGTTTCTTTGCCACTGACGTCGCTTCGGGCCACGGTGCGTCTGGGGTCATATCTGTGAGTGAGAACAACACATACATCAGCGCCATGCCATCTGCAATGCAATGGTGGATGCGGCTGATGATGGCACTGCCGCCCTCGAAATTCTCAACAATATGCATTTGCCAGAGTGGTTTGGAGGGATCGAGTGGCGTGGACATTAAGTCACTCACGAGTTCTTGTAGTGCGTTTTGATCCCCTGGTTCTGGCAGAGCCACACGGCGAATGTGGGCACGTAGATCAAAATTAGGGTCTACTTCCCAATAGGGTGTGCCACCGGGCAAACGGGGATGGGAGACACGTTGTGTGAAGCGCTCGAATTTGAGCCAACGATGTTTGACGATGGCCATCAAATGATCCATGTTTAATAAATTTTTAAATGTCATGACCCCCGTAATCATCATTAGATTGGTGGGATCATCCATGCTTAACCAGGCGGCATCTACATTGGCAAGCGGCTCACTTTTAGATGACATGTGGTTTTCTCCTGAAGTTTGTTTAGCAGTCTTTTAATCCTATAGTCTCGTAGTGAAGTAGTATACCTGAATACGGCCGTTTTTGTGTAATTTTTGGTTTTTCCAGATTTGTGCACAGAACAAGAAAATGAGATGCAAGGGGCTGTTGAGTATTATTTCACAATGGGGCGATGTATGTGTGTTGTCTTTCGCTGATACAATCAGTCACTCAAGAGCTAAAGCTTTTTAAAAATGCTTCAAAATTGATGGTCTTGGATTTGTGATTGGCATACGGCCGTTGCTCACAGAAATATCCACCGTAAGACTGCTGATCAATCATTCCTATATGAGCCAAGCGAATGATAGAGG
>CAYGMR010000522.1:0-4035 GCA_964350725.1 uncultured Ardenticatenaceae bacterium
TTCACAATGTTCATTATATTTTGTACATCAAGATCAAGTCATTGACCTGCCACCTAATAGTTCGGCTCCTTGCGGCAGATCAATGACTTGGTCTTGATGTACAAAATATAATGAACATTGTGAAGTTGTTTCATTCATCCACGGCTTGGTTGCATGAATTGCAAACGTTTTGAGTCCCAATCCCTTCCCCTTTTCTGATTTCTCGACATGTCCGCCTAACGCTTCCGCCAAAATTTGATGACCAAAACAGATGCCCACCAAACGTTTGTCGTTGTGGTAGCTTTCACGGATGAATACGGAAAGGGGTTTGATCCAGGGAGCAGCATAGGAAGCCCATGTTGGACGGCCAGTAATGAGATAAGCATCACAAGCGTCGATGGATTCTGGCAGTTCGCCTTGTGCCACTTCGTAAACCACATATTCAAATGGAGCCTGGACGCTCTCAAAAAAACGCACATAAATTTCGGCCGTGGAACCTTGCCAATCTATATCACTTTCTCTGGAATCTAGGACGTTTAGAATGCCCAATTTCATTTTTATATGTACCTCAAGATGTTTGGATTTGATAGATAGCCAACTATAACACAAAGTTGTGTTTTCCTCTGGTATCTACGGCCGTTTTAGGTTACAGTCTGCCCATCATGGAACTTCTGTTTATTGACGGTCTGCCGCCAAGATTTGGTAAAGGCGGTATCCTACGTTTGCTGATTGAAGTTGGCAAGCTGAATAAAGAGCGCATTGGTAAAATCAAGCTGAACGGCGGTTTAGCCACGGTTGAAATTCCCGATGGACGCGCTGCCCGTTTGGTGCGCCTGCTCGACGGTTATCAGGTGGAAACGCGCCATGTGCGTGTTTGGCAGCAAGCGAAAGGGGATAGTCACCCTCATTTTGCGCAACTGCGGCGGTGGTTGGCATTAGAAGCCAAAGCTGAACAACAGCAAGCGCAGTCAAACCAAAACGCCCGCTCTGAACATATGCTCACACGCCTTGTCATGCGTGCCGAGGAGATGGGTTTAGGCGGGCGTATTATGGTGAAACTAACGCCACGTAATGAACAGGCACGCTTGCCATTCAGCCGTTTGTCGGCTGGTTCACCCGTTTTGCTTAGTGAAGAAGGGCTGCCGCAGCCCCAATCCTGGCGCGGCGTGGTCAGCCGTATGAGCAGCAATATTTGTGAGATTGCCCTCAATCAGTCCCCAGAGACAGAAGCAAACAGTTTTCGCGTAGACCTGGCCAGTGACGAAATTTCGCGTCAACGTATGCAGCGTGCTTTGACCCGTGTTGAATCGGCGAGTGGCAACCGCACGGCCGTTTTGCGTGACATTATTTTGGGTGAGCAGCCAGCCACATTTACGAATAATATTCGTAGTGATCCTGCTGTTATGCGGCATCTCAATCCATCTCAACAAGCTGCTGTGTGTCATGCTCTGGCTGCTGAAGATATTGCCATCATTCATGGACCGCCCGGTACGGGCAAAACCACGACAGTGACAGCTTTGATCCGAACGGCCGTTGCCCAAGGCAGCCGTGTATTAGCTTGTGCGCCCAGTAATCTCGCCGTTGATAATATGGCGGAACAACTAGTTGCTGCCGGTGTGCCGTTGGTGCGACTCGGTCATCCCATGCGCATTTTGCCGGAGTTGCAAGCGTATACGTTGGACGCACTCATGCAGCAGCAACCTGATTACCAGTTGGCGCTAAAAATGCGTAAAGAGGCGTTTGGACTGCGCGATCAAGCCGGTAAATTCCGCCGTGCCAGACCTGCGCCAGGTGAAAAACAGGCACTGCGTAACGAGGCGAATGAGATGTTGGATGAAGCACGCCAGCTTGAAGCGCGTGCGGTTGAGCAAGTTTTAGACCAGGCCGCCGTCATTTTATCGACGCTGACGGCTATCGACAGCACCATTTTTGGCCAGCGCCGCTTTGACCTTTGTGTGATTGATGAAGCGGGCCAAAGCGTGGAACCAGCCACCTGGATTCCAGTAGTCCGCAGTCAAAAGCTGGTGTTGGCCGGTGATCATCAGCAGCTGCCCCCCACGATAATCTCGCAGAAAGCTGAAAAAGAGGGGTTTGGTATCAGTTTGATGCAGCAGCTTATGCAGCGAGATGGTGCTCAGATTGCACGCCGACTTGATGTGCAGTATCGCATGAATAGGCAGATTATGGATTTCAGTTCGGCAGAATTTTACAATGGCAGTTTGCAAGCGGATGTTTCTGTGCAAGACCATCTTTTGTGTGATTTGGTTGGGGTGGTGGAGGGTGATTTGACAAATACGGCCGTTACCTTCATAGACACCGCGGGCGCTGCTTACGACGATATGCAGCCGCGTGACAGTAACAGCCGCTGCAATCCCGAAGAAGCGGCGTTAGTCGTCAAAAAAGTAGGACAACTGCTTGAAGCCCATGTTCCTGCCAATTGCATTGCCGTCATCACACCCTATTCTGCTCAAGTGGAACTGCTGCGTGAACAGTTGCCAGATGCGATTGAAATCGGTTCTGTCGATGGTTTCCAAGGTCGCGAAAAAGAAGCGATCATCATCTCGTTGGTGCGTTCCAATATCAAGGGTGAGGTTGGCTTTCTCGCTGAAACGCGGCGCATGAATGTGGCGCTTACCCGTGCACGCCGCAAGCTGATTGTCATCGGCGATAGTGCCACCATTACGGCCGATCCTTTTTATGGCCGTCTCATCGATTATTTTGAGTCCATCGGTGCCTATCACTCTGTTTGGGAAGAAGTTGAGTGAGCTGTTGCTCAGCAGATTTATTATAGAAATCGACCAATTCCAAAACAGTCCTTGACAAATAGTGAAACTAGATATACTATTTATTTAGTTAGAGTAAATTTATGAGCTATTCAATTGGATTTTCGCAGGCCATTGTTGCTACAGTTTATATTGCAGACAAAGTTCAGCAAGGTATGTTTGAGTTCACACCAACAACTCAGTTGGCAGCGGATTTAAATATCGCGCGGCCAACGGCCGTAAAAATTTTGCAGAGTCTCAATCAAGCTGGCATCATTGAAACTCGTGAAGGTGCCAAAGGGGGGGTTAGACTTGCGAAAGCAGCAGACAAAATCACAGTATTAGACATTTTTGTGGCGATTGAAAGGGAACGGCCGTTATTCCAGACCCGACTCAATTTCAATGTAACAGGCAAAAAGCCCACTCTGGCTCAAGATGCTATCGTTACAATTCTCACTTCGGCAGAAGCAGCAATGAAAGCTGAACTAAACCAAACGACAGTCGCTGATTTAATTGCGATTATTAGCGGCTAGAAATTTTTTTCGTTATAACTGTATATAAAAGATATATAGTTTATCTTTATTATTAAATTAGGAGTATAGTCATGAAAAAATTGAAAGTTTTACTCGTCATTATTGGAACAGTGCAACTTATTCTGGGTACACTATTCTTATTTGCTCCACAAGCGATCATGGGATGGATGGGTCTTGCGGTTCCGGCTGCAGATGCTGGCTACATCCTTGGTATGTTGGCTGCGCGTTTCATAGCATATGGTATTGGCATGTTTTGGAGCGCCCGTAACCCGGCAGAAAATGCATTCTGGATCAACAATATGATTTTAATTCAACTCATTGATTTGGCAGTAGGTGTTTACTACACAGTGACAGGGGTTGTGGCCTTATCGTCATCTGGTTTTGCTATGTTTAATGCTACCGTTTTCGTTATCCTGCTATGGTTATGGCGTCCAAAAACAGACGAATTGCCCCCAATTGAAGATGTCCAACCTTCTCGAAAAATTGGGGGAGAGATATAGGCCGGATTGATAATCTAGTAGTCAGACTAACATTCCGACCTACAGCGTTCCAAAATATTGAGACGATTACCTAAATACGACGTTCAAAATGGCAGCCTTATTTAACCAGTCTGCGCCCACTGCATCGTATAGAGATTGTAGTAGCGGCCTTGTTGGGCGAGTAGTTCTTGGTGCGTGCCTTGTTCGACGATACGGCCGTTGTCCAAGACCACAATCTGATCCGCATTCACAATCGTGGACAAGCGATGGGCGATGACGAAG
>CAYGMR010000523.1:0-3012 GCA_964350725.1 uncultured Ardenticatenaceae bacterium
AATAAATCCGGGGGCCAACCTGATTCGTCAACGGCCGTTTCCGTAACACGATAAACACCTAACGCTGCACCTGATGCACATTGTCCAAATGATTGACAATTGAGTGTGCCGGTTAATCCAGAGAAAGCTGTTGTGTTGGAAAGCGCGTCGCGCAGCGCTTGGCGGCCGATCAATAGCCGGTTATTTGTGCCAACTTGTGCGCTAGTTTCAATGGCATCGAGCAATAAGTTTGTGGCATCGTAGGCATGGGCATGGTAAAAGCTGGTTGGTGTGTCACTGTATTTGAACTGCCACAACTCTAAAAATTGGTTATAAGCTGCTCCCGATACGGCTGGGCCTGAAATATAGAGATTGGGAACGGCCGTTTCTTCTTGCATCATAAATCCGGGCAGTAACAAACTATCTGTGCCAATCAAAGAAATGTCGTCAATCGTATCGAAGTCAGCTAAATCATTAAGCAATAGCCGGGCTTCTGGTTCCAACAATGCCAAATATAAAATGTCTGGCACTATACCTTCTAGCACCGACAGTTGTTCAGAAAATGTTGTTTGGCCAGGTGCGATAGGTTGCTGCATGATAATCGTCCCATCCAACTCTTTAAATTTCGTGGCAAAGCTAGTTGGCACGCCATCAAATGGGTAAACACGTTCATCGTAAATGATCGCGGCTGTCGTTGCCCCCAGATTTTTGACAGCGAATTCAGCAGCGGCCGTTCCTTGCCACAGTTCGTTATGCGCCGTGCGGAAAAATCCAGGCTGCCACACGCCGCCGTTTGCGGCAGCTGTTGTCAAATTTGCTGCTGTGGATGAGGGTGAAAGCATGATGGTATTGGCTGAATTAATGATTGGAATGGTGGCTGCAGCAGCCGTTGAACAGGTAGGGCCAATAATGCCGAGCATGTCGGGAACGGCCGTAAGCGTTTCAGCTGCACGCACGGCTTGTTCTGCCAAACAGCCAGAATCTGCGTTCGTTAACTCAATTTGATGACCCAAAAGCTCGCCATTGTGTTCGTCAATGGCAATCTCAACCCCACCCAAGCTGTCATTGCCCAAGAATGCAGCCTCTCCTGAAGTGGCCAATAATGTGGCTAACCGAATAGGATCATTCGCCGCGATTTCGACGCATCCCAAACTGTCTGCACAGACCATATCTGGTTCTGAACAAGCAGCCAAACTACAAGCAAGCAAAATTGTAAATAAAAAAAGGGGAGTTGAATATTGCGTATTGCGTAATGTGTACACTTTCTGAATACGCACTACGCAATACAAAATACGGCTTGGCAATCTCATGAATGCCTGTGAGGTTTAATCAATACCCAAATATGCTTTTTGCACAGTGGGGTCTTTCTGCAGGTTGGCGGCTGAATCACTGAGGACAATTTCGCCCGTTTGCAGAACATAACCGCGATTGGCGATTTGTAAGGCCATGTGCGCGTTTTGTTCCACCAATAACACCGTCATGCCTTCATCATTAACTTTTTTTATCGTATCGAAAATCGTTTCAACTAAAACTGGAGCCAACCCCATGGACGGTTCATCCATCAAAATGACTTTGGGGCGCGACATCAGTGCGCGTGCAGTCGCCAACATTTGTTGCTCGCCGCCGCTCATCGTACCCGCTAATTGGCTCTTACGTTCACCCAAGCGGGGGAACAACTCATATGAATAGGCGAGGTCTTTGGCGATGCCGTCCTTATCGGAACGGTGATAAGCGCCCAACTCTAGGTTTTCTTCAACCGAAAGCTTGGCGAAAACGCCGCGTCCTTCTGGTACCATCGCTAATCCTTTGGAAACCAGTTCGTGGGCTTTATAATCAGCCAGGTTTTCACCATTCAAGATAACGCTGCCGGACCGTGGCTTTAACAACCCGTTGATGGTACGCAATGTTGTTGTTTTGCCAGCACCATTGCCGCCGATAAGCGAGACAATTTCGCCTTCCTCAACCGTCAGGGAGATGCCTTTTAAGGCGTGGATATTACCATAATAAGTATGTAGGTTTGAAACTTCTAAAAGCGCCATGTTAAGACACCTCAATCGTTGCGCTGGCAGCCGCACCACGACCCAGGTAGGCTTCGATCACTTCAGGATTACTTTGGATATCGGCTGGCTTCCCTTGCGCAATTTGTTTGCCATAATCTAAAACAGTAATGTCTTCGGATATGCCCATCACCACGCGCATATCATGTTCTATCAAGAGAATCGTGACGCCCATATCGTCGCGTAGGCGTTTAATAAAGTCGGTGGTTTCGGCCGTTTCTCGTGGATTCATGCCAGCGGTGGGCTCGTCTAGCAGGAGCAGCTTCGGTTTACCGGCCAATGCTCGCCCAATTTCAAGACGACGTTGGTCACCGTAGGGCAAATTGCGGGCAAGTACATCCCCTTTGCCACGTAAACCAACGAATTCGAGCAAACGATCGGCTTCAATCGCCGCCTCTTTTTCCTCTTTGCGCGTTTTGCGACTCCCAAAAAGTGCGCCCAGCCATGTTGATTTCAACTGTGGCTCCATACCTACAAGAATGTTTTCGAATGTAGACATATTGTTAAACAGACGAATGTTTTGATAGGTACGTGCAATGCCAAGTTTTGTGATTTCGTCGGTCGTTTTGCCAACGATAGATTGACCATCAAAAATGACAGTCCCTTCATCGATCTGATAGAACCCGGTGATACAGTTAAAAAAAGTGGTTTTTCCGGCACCATTTGGTCCGATGATGCTGACAATCGATTCACGTTCAATAGAAAAGGTGAATCCGTTGACAGCCACAAGCCCGCCGAAGCGTTTGGTCATTTTGTTTGCTTCTAATAATGTTCCCATAGGTTACCCTTTATATCAATGGAAATGCTGTGGCTCGGTCAGGAGACCGGCCACGAGCGAAAGCATCATTTCCTTATATCAGATCATGGACTTCCTCATGATGGATGCCTTCGCGCTCTGCTTCTTCATCCGTGGCGTGTAGTTCACGTTTGCGAATGGGTGAGGGCCATAAACCTTCCGGTCGTAAGAGCATGGTTG
>CAYGMR010000523.1:3022-4027 GCA_964350725.1 uncultured Ardenticatenaceae bacterium
TAAAGTAGCAACCGGTATTCAGCGAATTCACGCAAGACTTCTGGCAAACCGATTAATACGAGCGCACCTACGACGACCCCAGGCAGACTCCCGATACCACCAACAATGATCAGGCTGAGCACATTGATGGAGATGAGCAGGTTAAAGCTGTGTGGGAAGATGGAGCTTAAGCGTGTTGCGAAGATGGCACCTGCAAAGCCAGAAAAGGCAGCGCCAATACCAAAAGCTAACAATTTTGTGCTGACGAGGTGGATGCCCATCGCTTCGGCTACATCTTCATCTTCGCGCATTGCCATCCAGCGGCGGCCGAGGCGTGCGTCACGCAGGCGCGTTGAGACAAAGATCGCGATTAAGATCGCGATTAAGATGATGTAATAAAAGTGAATTGGTTGTACAAGCGTGAGAGAGGCTATTTCTGGTTTTGGCAGTTGAGTGATGCCTTGGGCACCACCGATGATTGGCTTGAGCAAGTCGGAGACAGCCAATACACGAATAATTTCACCAAATCCCAAGGTGACGATGGCGAGATAGTCACCACGCATGCGTAAAACAGGCACACCGAGCATAACGCCAAAGAATACGGCCGCCAGAATGCTGAAGGGTAGGGCTGTCCAGAAGGTGAAATCGGCAATCGCTAGACCGCCTTCTGTCGTAAGCAGGCCCATTACGTAGGCCCCAATGGCAAAAAAGGCCACATACCCTAAATCCAACAGCCCAGCAAAGCCGACGACGATGTTTAAGCCTAAACCCATCAAAATGAAAATACCGACGACATCAAGCACTTCTGTGAGATAGACACCCAGGATCATGGGCATCAGTAAGACTAAGATGATGCCGACGATGATGCCGGCTGTGCGTGACTGTTTCTGTTGTTTTGGTGACATGGCGGCACGTCGTTCACGAACCCGATTACCCATGCCGGCTTGCCATATTGCTGTTATGCTGGTAGCCAAGACAAAAACGATGACGGCCATTAAGGGTGTGATTCCTTTGGGGGCGAAGAAT
>CAYGMR010000524.1:0-2117 GCA_964350725.1 uncultured Ardenticatenaceae bacterium
TCGTCCCCACCTGCGCGGCACCCTCGAAGAGATGGGTTTCCGATTCGACTGATTGATTAAAAAAAATTCTAGATAATGGCGTTTTTTATTTCTTTGAAACGTTGCGTTGACGGCCGTTTCCTTTTCAACTATACTTTAGTAAGTTAAATGAACTTACAAAGTGATTTATATGAAAAAAGCGACCCGTCAACAAACCAAAAAACATAATCGTCGTTTGGTATTACAGACGATATTTCAGCATGCTGAGATTAGTCGAGCAGATATTGCACGCCAAACCCATTTAACCAGACCAACGGTTTCAACGATTGTTGCTGACCTGATTGAAGATGCGTTTGTTGTTGAAACCGGACAGGGGCCATCGGCCGGTGGCAAACGGCCGTTGTTGCTGGCTATCGACGCGAATGCCCATCAACTGATTAGCATTGACCTGGGCAGCAGTGTCTTTCGCGGCGCTGTTGTCAACCTGCGTGGCGACATCCTCACCCGTTTTGAATTCCCCACGAATAATCAAAAAGGCACTGCTGCCCTGGATTTAGCCTATGCATTAATCGATTCCTTGGCAGCGGCCGCAACAGCACCCGTGTTAGGGATTGGTATTGGTACACCGGGTTTAATTGATCCCCATCAAGGGTTTATTATCCGTGCTGTCAATTTGGGCTGGCAAGCTTTACCGCTGCGTGAACGCATTGAAGAACGCTACAACCTGCCTGTTTATGTTGCCAACGATAGCCATGTCGCCGCCTTAGCAGAATATACCTTTGGTCGCCAGTATTCAACTAAAAATTTGGTGGTGATTAAGGTTGGTATGGGTATAGGTGCTGGCATTGTGTTAGACGGCCGTTCCTATTATGGTGATGGTTTTGGCGCTGGTGAAATTGGGCACGTGGTCGTCGCTGAACAGGGTACACTTTGTGCTTGTGGCAATCGTGGTTGTTTAGAAAAGATGGCTGGAACCCAGATGATTTTGCAGAAAGCGCAAATAATTGCCGCCAAACAAACCTCGGCGGAACTATATCCTGATTCTGAGGTAACCTGGGATGCCATTGTTGCCGCCTTAAATGCCAAAGATCAGGCAACAGTTGAGTTAATAGAAAGAGTGGGTAAATATTTAGGGGTAGCCATTGCAAATCTAATTGGTAGTTTGAATATTCAACATGTCGTGATCGCCGGGCGTGTGACACGCTTTGGGGATGTGTTGATGAACGCTGCGCGTCAAGAAACACAACGCCGTGCTTTGCCAACGATGGTTGACCAAACCAAGATAAGTTTCTCAACTCTGGGCGATGATATTGTCATTTTAGGCGGCACAGCGATGGTATTGCAGCGCGAGTTGGGAATTGTTTAGATGTCTGTCCGTGCAGAAGATGCTGTCTACTTAGCGTCATTAAAAGCGTTACAAGCCAACCAAGTTTGGCTTGGCTTGGATATTGGCGGCACAAAAATTGCGGCTGTGGTGATGGATGCTGGACTGTGTGAATTAAGCAGCGAAGTTGTTGCGACGCAGACAGCGAATGCGGATGAATTGATGGGGAGTATTGATACGGCCGTTCAAGCCGCACTGCATTCCGCGCAAGTGGAGCTTAACCAGATTGCAGCCATTGGAGCTGGTGTGCCTGGTTTGGTCAATCCCCAAACGGGTGAAGTCCGCATGGCGGTTAATCTGAATTTGCACGCCTATCCCTTAGGCGATGCACTTACGCAAAGATTTAATGCACCGGCCGTTTTAGAAAATGATGTACGTATGGCCGCGTTAGGTGCCTTCCAATATGTACAGCAGCAAGAGTCAATTACAAATTTAGCTTACTTAAGCATCGGTACGGGCGTATCTGCCGGATTAATTCTGGATGGACAACTGCATCGCGGCAGCCATGGCATGGCTGGCGAAATTGGCCATATTATTGCTGACCCCGCAGGTGAGATGTGTGCGTGTGGATTGCGGGGCTGTTTAGAAACAATTATTGCAGGCCCCGCTATCGCCCGGCAATGGCAGACTTTACGTGCGGATTTGAATGGGGGTGCGGAAATTACGGCCGTGTCTGTCTATGACGCAGCGAAACAAGGCGATAAAAGTGCACAAAGCGTTATTGAGCATGTCAGCTATACCATTGCGCGTGCCA
>CAYGMR010000524.1:2127-4007 GCA_964350725.1 uncultured Ardenticatenaceae bacterium
GCCATACAATGGTTGGTTATGGCTTATGACGTCGACAAAATCGTTTTGGGCGGTGGTGTGGCCAACTCGCGCATGGATTTTTTGACTCCATTATTAACTGCATTGGCTACGTTGAGAATGGGCTCTCCTTTAGCTCAAACGATGTTAACTGCAGACAAGATCATGCTTCTGCCAGCCAATTACAATGCAGCCACATGGGGCGCAATTTTGTTAGCACGGGAATATCATAAAATGAAATTGCCTGAGGAGTTATGATGTTATTTATCAAAAATGCCACGATTTATACCCCCGATGAAGTGATTGATGCAGGAGCTGTTTTGGTCAGAAACGGCCGTATCGCCACCATCGCCACTGCCCAAGACATCAGCCCCCTTGGCCATGTAGAACTCATTGATGCCAAAGGCAAACTGTTAGTTCCTGGCTTTATCGATTTACAATGCAATGGTGGCTTTGGTCATGATTTTACTGACAATCCGGCTTCCATCTGGGAAGTGGCTGCCCACTTGCCTCAATATGGTGTGACGAGTTTTTTGCCCACAATCATTACATCTCCTTTTGAAATGATTCAAGCGGCTCAGGCCACCATTACCAACCCACCAGCAGATTTTTTGGGCACCCACCCATTGGGTTTACATATAGAAGGCCCATTCTTAAATCCTGCTAAAAAAGGTGCCCACAACCCCGATTATCTACAATTACCGCAAGTCGAAAAAGTATGGGATTGGACACCGGAAACGGGCGTGCGTTTGGTGACGTTGGCTCCCGAACTGCCAGGCGCATTAGAGGTAATAATGAAGCTTGTTCAAAATAATGTGGTTGTCAGTGCTGGCCACTCAATGGCGACTTTTGATGAGGCCATAGCAGGATTTGACGCCGGTATTCGTTATGGCACGCATCTGTTTAATGCCATGCCGCCAATCCATCATCGTGAACCCGGTTTGGCTGGTGGGCTGTTGGCTGATGAACGTCTGACGGTGGGGTTAATCCCCGATGGGGTGCATGTGCATCCGGCGTTGGTGAAAACTGTGTGGGGTGCGCTTGGCAACGGCCGTCTTAATTTAGTCACAGATGCAATGGGCGCCATCGGTATGCCGCCCGGCACATATTTATTAGGCGATTTTGAAGTTACCGTCACTGCATCAACGGCGCACTTAGCTGATGGCACCCTCGCTGGCAGCCTGGTGGTCATGGACGAAGCAGTGCGCAAGCTGATCGCCTACACAGATTGTTCGCTAGCCGAAGCATTGCCAACAGTCACAACAACACCCGCCCGTTTGTTAGGACTCAATCGCCAAAAAGGGCAAATCGCCCCCGGCTTTGATGCTGATATGGTTTTATTAAATGCAGATTTGACTGTTGACACGACGATTGTGAATGGGCAAATTGTTTACACAAGTTAATGGAAATACGATGTCAATAAAAGAAACAAATCTCTATCGTGAAATACATGAGCAACCGGCGGTGTTGAGCCGGTTGTTAACGGCGGAAAAAGAAAACATTCGCGCTTTGGCGCAAGAAATCAAAAAAAGAGACATCAGTTATGTGGTGATCGCGGCTCGTGGCACCAGTGACAATGCGGGCCGATATGCACAATATGTTTTGGGGGCGCATAATGGATTGATGGTGGCGTTGGCGACACCGAGCCTGTTTTCGATTTATGGACAACCGCCTCAGTTTGGTGATGCGCTGGTCATTGGCATCAGTCAGAGCGGTAAAAGCCCAGATATCGTGTCGGTGATTGCTGAAGCTAAGAAGCAGGGGGCGTTAACGGCCGTACTCACAAACGAAACCAACTCCGACCTCGCTGCCCACGGTGACTTTGTGATTGGCTTACACGCTGGTACTGAACTAGCCGTCGCCGCTACGAAGACCTACACCAC
>CAYGMR010000525.1:0-3988 GCA_964350725.1 uncultured Ardenticatenaceae bacterium
TGAAGAAGCAGATCGTATTCGCGAGTTGGCACGTCAAGAAGCAGAAGAACTCGTCGCACGCGAGTCCGTCATCGAATCAGCCGAACATCGTGCCGATATGATTTTAGAACGTGCACGCCGTGAAGCGGAGATCTTGCGGCAAGATGCCAATACCTATGTCGTCAACGAACTGGCTAAATTGGAAGACGATTTACTGAATTCATTGGCAGTCGTACGCAATGGTTTGAATAAAATCCACCAAGAACAGCCGGATTTAGCACCACCCCAGGGAGAAAGCCCACTACAGGCGGCTCCGGTTGAGGTTGAAACGACAATAAACAATTGATTGCATTCCTATGCGTACTCAATAAAAAGGCCTGTTGCGATAACAGGCCTTTTTTGATCTTTGTGTGCTGACTACAACGAATTAAGGAAGTAGCGAATTTTTTCTTGGTTTCTAATTCGTTCTTTCCTGAATTCGTTGTTGTCTTTTAAAAATGAAAACAACTCTCCGCGCTCAATCTTCGACAATTTCGCCTTCAATGATCTCACCACTGTAGGTGGCGGTTCCGACAAATTTCATGCGACGGAGGCGGAACGAAAGCACAAGCAAAAACAAACCCAGCAGCAGCAAAAAGAAACCTGTAATCCAAACGAAAACAGTTGCAGAGGCTTGGGTTTGGGTGAACAAGACAAAGGCAAACAATACCCAGATCGCGCCCCAAAACAACCGTGACCATTGTCGTCCACGAAAACCACGCATTAATTGCACAATGCCAACAATTGCCGCACCCACACCAACGAGAAGAAGCAGGGCACTCAATGCCAGGGTAGCAATGTATTGGGCAACAGCAAAAACGATTACACCCACGATTACGACAACAAAACTGCTCAGGGCACGTCCAGTCCAATTACTGGCCTGTTTACGCCCCAAAAATGCTTCTACCATGCCCATAAATCCGCTTATGGCGATAAATATACCCAGAAGTTTGACCAAAGCGGTGGGGGTTTGTGTAGGATTCAATATTGTGAATAAGCCAAAACCAACGGTGATGACACCCTGTATAAGCAGTAACCACCATACGCTTGACCAGGCTTGGTTGAGTGAGTTTGCGTCAGCTTCTGTTAAATTGGATTGCATATTCGTTACCTCCTCGTATAAAGTAATTCCTGTTCGATGCCCGAACAAGGATGTTCGAGCTACGGTTTTCACGCATTCGTGGCTTCGGCGTGAGCTCAGTCGAACGGTGCGTCGCAGCGCGTGGTGTCTCTTGTGCAAATTAGATTGTTAATCTGATGATCGGATTTGCAATTCAACCTACGCTTTATCTTTGCGAAAAAAGTGGACCTAGTTTTGTTGCCAACAATATGTTACCTGAAACCTGGAGTTTGCCCGCCATGAAAGCCATTTCGGGTTTGATTTCACCTTTGAGCATGTCACGAAAATCGGCATAGGCCATGTTTAGTTTGCAGCCAGCGTTGGGATCATTGCCAGGGCGTGCGCTGCCTGGGCTGTTTTTTAAGTCCACGACATATTCGCCACCCTCTTCGCCGCTGATGTCGAATTGGTAGATGGCATCTACTTTTTCGATCCATTCAGGGTGGGTTTGGATACGGCCGTTGATCTCCTCAAAAATAGCAACTGATTTAGGTTGGGGTGCGGCAGATTCAGCAACGGCCGTTTCCTCCACAACGAGCGGATGCAGTTCGACCACCGCATTCGACAAAACCACCTCATCGCGTTCCGCCACTTTGGTTTGGAAGATAATACGCGTATCCGATTCCTGCCACATTTCCGTGATCAAGGTCTCGCCGGGGAAAACATGTTTACTAAAGCGCACCTGAATACTCTTGAAACGCGCCGGATCATTGTCGGCAAAATGTTTGACAACCGCCCGCGCCGCAAAACCAAAGGTACACAAGCCATGCAAAATCGGTCTGTCAAATCCACCCATGGCCGCCAGAGCCGGGTCGGCATGCAGCGGGTTGCGGTCACCGGATGAGAGACGGTACAACAAGGCTTGATTTTTATTGGTTACATCCTGATGGGTTGCATCAGGTTCACGTTGTGGCGGCAGATTAATTTTGCTTGAGGGACCGCGTTCACCACCAAAATTACCGATACCGCGAATGAAGAGCGAAACACGGTTAAAAGCGACCGCTTCCCCTTTTTCATCGCTGCTGATGACATCAACATAGACGAGTGCGCCGGAGCCTTTGTCGTAGATTTTAGCGATTTTGGCGTTGGTGGTAATGGTGGCTTGTGGGGGCAACGGCCGTTTCAATTCTAAATATTGCTCACCGTGCAACAACATCATCGGGTTGAACTTGAGTCCAGGTACCGACCCGATCTGATCCAAAATGGTAAATGGGAATGTGACGCCAAACGTAGGAAACGCTTCAAAACCTGCCTGATTCAATTCGTAAGTGAATTTCAACTCTTGCGGGTCTACCGGGTCCGCAGCGGAACCAATTGAAAGCGCATAAAGGCTCAAATCTTTTTCATTGTACTGCATATCTCGTGGTTTTAGCTGGTAGCCGACTGCTTTTTCTAAATCGACAAATTCGTTACTCATTGTGTCTCCTTCACATAAACTTCTGTGTCAATAAAAGCGAACCACAAAGACTCCAAGAACATAAAGATTCACAAGTTTGTCTTTATGTCTTTGTGATTATCTGAAGCGGATGTGTTCAATTTTGGGTTATTTACGTGACGATCTTTGTCGCGTTTTGTCTTTTTTGCCATGTTTTTGGCAAACGCGGTGGTCAAATCAACCCCTGTTTGGTTGGCCAGGCAAACGAGCACAAAGAATACATCGGCCATTTCATCGGCCAGATCATATTGTTCGTCTGACTTTTTAAAGCTCTGGTCGCCGTAAAGCCGCGCCATGATACGTGCCACTTCACCGACTTCTTCCATGAGAACGGCCGTATTCGTCAACTCTGAAAAATAGCGCACCCCAATTGAAGTCACCCACTCATCTACAATTTGCTGACACGCTCTTAACGTTGGTTCGATTGAATTATTCATATGCTGCCTTTTTTGGTTTGTATGACTCGGATTGAAAGAAACGCGGATTTTTTGAGGTGATTGAATTGACGCCGAAAATTTGGAGTTGTTTGAAGCCAAAGTTGACTATGAGGCCGAATTTGTTGCTGCGTTTCCTCTTTATAAAGCAAATCACCCATATTTAATATCCGCGTTTTTTTATATCCGAGTCACCTCAACACTATCTTAAAATCCCAAAGAGCGTCCAATGATCTCTTTCATGATTTCGGTTGTGCCAGCGTAGATGGTTTGTACGCGGCTGTCCAAATAATATTTGGCGATGGGATATTCAAGCATATAGCCATAACCGCCATGCAGCTGTAAACATTGATCAACGACCCGTTTTTGCAGCTCGGTCGTCCACCATTTAGCCATCGCCGCCTCTTCGGCCGTGAGCTTGCCTGCATTGAGTTCCATAATGCAGCGATCCACAAACACACGTGCAATCTCAGTCTCGGTTTTCATTTCAGCTAATTTGAAGCGCGTATTTTGGAATTTACCAATAGGCTGGCCGAAGGCGGTGCGCTCCTGACAATATTGAATTGTCATCTCTAAAGCAAATTCACAGGCGGCCACGGCGACCACAGCCACCGACAAACGTTCCTGCGGTAACTGGCTCATTAGATAGATAAATCCTTGCCCTTCTGCGCCCAGCAAATTGTTGACGGGTACTTTGACATTGTTGAAAAAGAGTTCGGCCGTATCTTGCGCCTTTAGCCCGATTTTCTCCAAATTACGACCGCGCTCAAACCCTTCCATGCCACGTTCAACAACCAACAAACTGATACCGCGATGGCCAGCGTCGGGGTCTGTTTTAGCCACAACAATGACAGCATCGCTCAAAATGCCATTGGTGATAAAGGTTTTTTGTCCATTAAGCAGATAATAATCACCCTGACGAACGGCCGTTGTTCTCACACCAGCCAAATCACTACCCGCGTTGGGTTCCGTCATTGCAAT
>CAYGMR010000526.1:0-3987 GCA_964350725.1 uncultured Ardenticatenaceae bacterium
TTCATTGACCAAATCTGCTACAATATTCATAAGTTTTTATCCTTTTTGCCGTTGCAATGGTGGCTGCCATTAGCAGCGGCATTGTTTTTTATATTCCGGTTTACCTCCGGTTGTCGGTGTTGGTGTTGTATTCGTTTGTTGTTGGTTCATAATTCCTCTTTATGTGGCGTAATGTAGCCCGCCTATGCTGATCCCAAGGCTTAAATCACCTATGGGGGCGTATTGTGGCGCCGGTTCTACCTCTTCATAAGGTAGAATGTGCGCCTCTTCAGGGGGCATGTCACGCATAGCGTACATAGGGTAATTAGTTACCTGTCCCTTATGCGTGACATCCTCTTCAAGGGCTGCAAAATTAGGGTCATTGTCAGCAAGGAACATCATAAACGCCTCAAAGCCCATTTGATTTGTTTTGCGCTCTCTTAGCTCGATTTTGGCACTTTCAAGCATGTTCCATGCTGACATAGCATCAATGGAAACTTTGAATTCTTTTTGCATGAAAGCCAGCTTGACATCTAACGCCGCCGCAACCCCGGCCACGGTTGAACTAGTCCATAATTGAACGGCGGGTTGAACTTCTACGCCTTGCTGTTCTGCATACTTGACGCGGCCGTCGCCTTTGTCGCCCTGGTAAGTTCCACCCCACCCCAGAGAAGAGCTGACACGCTTGTTTTCCGGCGTGTGTAGCCATTGTTTAACTAGTTGGTACAGTTCGCCTTTGTCGCCAGGAACGGCCGTTCCAAGCGGATTTAGCTCGAATTCGTACACGATCACATATGTTTTTTCATCTTGTGGAGAGGCTCGATATGCTGCTTCCGTGGAAGTATCGCGCTCTTTACGTTTACGTGAGCGGGTAACAAACTGTTTGTATTCTGTTTCGTTCTGAAGTGTGAAATGAACCAATCGCCCCACGCGATTAAGTTCAAACAAGATTTGTTTTGAGTGCCTGACTACGCGCTCATGATAGCAAGCATTACACGCGGGCCGCTTCTCAGTTTCTCGCCATTTGGGGGTGATCATGGGACTGGCTAGGGTTTCATTCATGCGGATTGTGATAATTGAACCGTGGCTGTTATCTTGACTATTGCATGTATGCGCCGTGCGCTTGGGGAATTCACCCGTGCCAGGCGCAAAGTCGATTGCATCCGTGCCCCACAATTCTTTGGCGAGTGTATCGGCATCGACGGCCGTCCGGGTTGGCTTGCTTGTCGGTGGTTGCCAATTAGAAACGGCCGTTTTCTTTTGCGCCTGGTTATCAGATACCAACCCATTGCGCCTGGTGGCATAGGCTGCCATCAGGAATAAATCAAGGTCGTCATCTGGATCGGCTTGTGGTGCTGTAACCGTTGCGGCTTGTGCCCATGCGGGTAGGTCATCTTCTTTGACTTCACACAATGCAACTGGTTTACGTAGCACCTTAACCCGGCTAGACTTTAGGCCATCGTTCCAGGTGCGCTCCACCTCTTGTTTACTATGCGCATATTCTGCAAAGTAATCGTTATCACGTGTTGCCTGTAATACTTCAGTGGGCAATCCTAAGTGAAGGTCAGGCGCCCATTCCGTCATGTTGATTGACGCGATCCACACAGCAAAATTAAACAATGCACCATGACGGCCGCTCTTAGTTTGTGCCAGGCGTTTGACACGCCGCGCAAATTCGCTTGTGTACCATTCGCCCACGTCGCCGGTTATCTCGCCTCTGTTTTCTTGCTGCTTTGCTTCCAGGGCATCCTGTGCAGCCTGAAGCGCTTCCCGCTTGGTTACCACTTCGCGATATGGATCAAGTATTACACGCTGAAATTCTGAGAAGCTGATACCGCCATGATTGAACCAGTGGACATGTCCACCAACTTTATTAAATGACAATGCGTTGACACGCTCGACGGCCGCGTCAATCTTATGGCCTTTTAATTCCCGACGTAGATACCACCCCCATGCTTTTTGCATCTCGCCAAAAATCCCGGCCGTTTGTATGAAGCCGTCCCGCCTGACAACCAACAAAGGATGTCCCTTCTCCGCGCCGGGTGTGCTGTTTGTGGATTCCACAAAGGCGGTCAGGATGCGCCCTATCTGCGAGTGCTGACTGTAGGCATCAATGACACCTTCCATCTGTGAATCGTCATCTGAAGCCAAAATAACGGCATCTGCTTGGGGGTCTATATATGTGTTAGGAATTAGGCGAGGGCTTTTCCGGTGCTGATATTCGCTATCTTCTGGGAAGTCTTTTGGCCAGCGGGTAACGTAGCTGTGAGAGAATGAAGCGCCGGTCTTAATGACGTGTTGCGTCAATGTAAAAATGTGGCGTTCGGTCGTGGATGTTGCCGCGCCGGTGGCGTCCTTGCTACCCGCGCCGCGTTGCACACTTACCACAAATGCAGGGAGAAGCGGATCATCCGCATAATTGATTACATGCGGCCGCTGCCATTGGCTATTATCGTATGTTGTAACTAGTTGGTTTGTGTTGTTTGCTGCCATAATCATATCCTGACTTGGCAACGGTTAGACGTTTGTTAGTGGTTACTGTCTTATGCTATAATGTGTATGGTATTTTTATTATAGGGGTTGACAGAAGTGTCAAGTTCACTAAAATAAAGATACGCAACATATAAAAAGACTTGCCCCGTCTAACCGTTGCCGTTTTGAAAAGCACGCCCCGTGAAGGTGTGCTTTTCTGTTATATGCCTAATTCAAAATAGTACCTATTAAAAAAAACGGCCGTGACACTGAAGCGCACCGGCCGAAAATTTGTATATTTTGTTCTTTTGGTGCTGCGTTACTTTTCATAATCAATCCCCATTATAACCGGGTTCCTCGTAAAATCAACCAACTAACACCCCCCAACCTTAAATTTTTGTATTTTGTTGTAATCTTACATCAAGTACGCCCAAAATATGTGTATGTTGATGTCAAGTTGTGTCAAGTTTGCAAAACTTTTGGCATCTCAAGCCTTAATTTTTGCTAAGAATGGCTTACAGCGCCGGTCATGCTTCCATCTCAATTGACCGCGCTAATATGCGACTTACTAGGATAGGTGTAAATTGTTTGCCCTTAATTGTGGTGTTGCCATCGTCATTTAATGTGGTGGCAATCTTGGCATATGAATAACCATTTTCGCGCATCATGCGAATGTAGCCGGTGATCGGCTTATAATAATCATGGGCTGCCTGTTTACGAACGGCCGCACCTTTTCGCTGGGCTTTCCGCGTCATATTTTCAGGGTGTCCCCAATTGCCCGATTTATAAACTTCACTTTGTGCTATCCCTGCTTTGGTGCGTTCAGAGATTAACTTTGCTTCCTTCTCCGCAACGGCTGCCAAGATATGCAATGTTAGATTGTCAATCTCTGGCATGTCAACAGCGATAAACTTTACGCCACTTTCCATTAAGCCAGAAATAAAGTGAACGTTACGCGCCAGGCGGTCAATTTTCGCGATTAGAAGAGTGGCGCCGGTAGTATGACACTTTGCTAGTGCTTTGGTCAATTGTGGCCGTTGGCGCTTGTTTGTGCCCGTTTCAACTTCAGTGAAGGGGGGGGCTATCAAATCAAATCCATTGTTAGCTGCAAAACGTTCGACGCTTTCACGTTGACCTTTCAAGCCTAGCCCGCTCTCGCCCTGCTGTGCTGTTGATACTCGATAATATGCAATTGCTTTTTTCATGGTTCATATCTCCTAATTGACTATACAGGGATTATACAACTTCTTATACGTTCGTGCAAGTAACTATATACATATAGAACACAATTGCATAAGTAAGCCAGGCGTTAATAAATTACGCGCCTGGCTTACTTTAATCCTACGCTGCCTCTTTTTGCTTTTCTCGCCACGCCTTCACCCGACAAGCCGTCGAACAATACTTCGGAAAACGGCCGTTCTTACTTTTGCGCTCTAATGGCTGGCCACAATGGGCGCATGTTTTACCGTTCATTTTGTGCGCTCCTGGTGTCAATAATACACATGTAATTGTCGTCATATTGCGTCGTCTCTGGTT
>CAYGMR010000527.1:0-3963 GCA_964350725.1 uncultured Ardenticatenaceae bacterium
CCGTTTGGTATCTTTTGAATGGCAGGAAGTACGTGGGAATGGACGGCCGATTGGTATGCCGCAGATCAATCTGCAATAGGTATACAAAATCAGCTAACGGGTCCTGAAACAGGTTTTATGCGCGTTCTGCGCGGGGGTGCCTGGCCCGAAAACAATGAAGCCGATCGCATCCGCACTGCCAACCGGCACTCCATGGAGCCGACGTTTTTTAATGGTGCAGTTGGTTTTCGCTGTGCATTTGATCCCAGTGATATCGACGGTTGATGGAAATTCAGACTTGGTTTTTGTAGGCGCAGTTTTAACTGCTGGCTAAAGAAATTTGCGTCCCTTTTTGCTTAGGCGTATGATGGTGTGCATGGAAGTAGCAACGATTAGTCCCGAATTACTAGATATTCTGCGTTGTCCTGTGGCTGTACAATCTGAGGCTTACGGTGACGATCCAGGGCGTTTGGAATTAGTGCATGATTGCTGGTTAGTGTCGGCTGACTCTGGCATGAAATACCCGATTCGCAAGGGCATCCCAGTCATGTTAATAGAAGAAGGGGAGAAGTGGCGGGATACGGCCGTTGACGACCTGCCCGTTCCACCCCCAGCATAAAAACCTTTGTAACAGCTCAATATTTTGGGGCACTGTAAGTTGGATTGGCATTCCGACAGCCGGATTATCCATCCGGCCTGCAGTTGTCCCCAATTTTTCGAGACGATACAAATCGTTGGAAAATATAATGACAACCACCATACTCCAAATCGAAGATAATTACGCCAACCGTGTGCTGATCGAACGCATTCTGGAAGCCCATGATTACAATTTGCTAAATGCCGAGACTGGTCAATCGGGGATCGCCATGGCTCTCGAGCATAAACCAGATTTGATTTTGATGGATATGGGTTTGCCTGACATCGACGGTCAAACTGTTGTGACGCATTTGCGTCAAACCCCTGGTTTCCAAAAAATTATCATTATCGCCTTAACCGCTTGGCCGCCTCAAATCGCAGAGGAAATGGCACAGCGATATGGCTGTGATGGTTGCATCACTAAACCAATCAGCGTCAATGAGTTTCCTAACCAAATCGCACATTATTTGGCCAAGAGCAATTAAGACGAACAAAAAACCCAACACACGCAACCCAACACGCAAAAGTTAAACCATCGAGCAGGTCAAACTCATTGAAAAGAGTATGGGGTAAACGATAAACCCTTAATTTAATAAGGTTTTAATAAACTGTAATGCTAATACCAGCCAAATATTATACATATTCACAGTTGACAGAAGCGTATAATCGCACGCGCATAGATTATCTTGTTCCCATGCCGATGAATGAGCCGCGTTTGCGTGAATATGTCCATGTGAACGATGTAGATTTAGATCATTCCTTTGTTAGCGTCAACGATGATGCATTGTGTGGTTTGGGTATGATGGGGGTGCGAAAAGGGCGCAGTTGGTTAACTCGTTTGGGCGTTATTCCTGGTGGTCGGCGCCGTGGCACCGGCAGCGCACTTATGGAGGCTTTACTGGATGCGTCAAGCCTGATGGGGATTCGTGAAGTATGGTTGGAGTTTATTAAAGGGAACGAACCCGCCCAAAAATTATTTCATAAATACAACTTTGATGAAGTGCGCGAATTGGTTGTTGCCAGACGACCCCCAACGCCAGACAGCAAATTGCTCAATGGCAAGATACAGCATGTGACTTATATGGAACACAATGATGCCATTTATTTGCTGTCGCAGCGTAAACAACGGCCGAATTGGTTGAATGAAACCGAAAGTATGCAAAATGTGCGTGCGTTGCCAGTTTTGGCTTCAATGATGGAAGGCAGTGTGCGCCAAACTTCGCGCAACCTTGCCGCCATTATGGTAGAATTGGCTGATGGTGGCCAAGGTTGGGTTTCATACCAGGCCACATTTTTACAATTAACCCGTATCGTGGTCGGTGTTTTAGCTGGAGATCCAACAGAAGTAACGGCCGCTGTCTTGCAAACATTACATCAACATCACCGGCGGCAAGATGCGATTGTTGAAAACCTACCCGATGATGAACAATGGCTTGGTTTTCAGCAAGCAGGTTATTTTGAGACCTTCCGCCGCATTGAGATGAAGCGCACGTTGTAGCATAAGAAGTACACACAAAATGAAGCAATGGTGTGATAGCTTCCTGATGCTAAAATTCGTGTAATTCGTGAAATTAGTGGCGAAAAGTTACATTGTTCGCATGACAAACGAGCCCCAACCGCACCCGACCACCCTACGCATAATCGAGAATATATCCCATGACCCACTTAACCCCTGCTTCGATTGCTCGTGTTGCTCAACGTCTGCATGGCGTTGTCAATCAAACCCCTGTGATGACTTCCCGCACGCTCGATAAGCGTACAGGCTATGAAATTTTCTTGAAATGCGAGAATTTCCAGCGTGTTGGGGCTTTTAAATTTCGTGGTGCTTACAATGCCATTAGCCAGCTCAGTGAGGCTGAAAGAGCGGCTGGTGTAATCACCCATTCCAGCGGCAATCATGCTCAAGGGGTTGCTTTGGCATCACGTTTGTTGGGCGTGAAAGCGACGATTGTCATGCCAGACGATGCCCCACCCACGAAAAAAGCGGCAACGGCCGATTATGGGGCCCACATCATCACTTGTGCAGCGATTGAGCGTGAGAAAGTCACGGCCGAATTGATCGCTGAACATGGCTATACACTTATTCATCCTTATAACAATGACAATATAATTTTGGGGCAAGGAACGGCCGCATACGAATTATTCGAAGAAGTTGGCTCGCTAGACGCTCTGTTTACGCCCGTTGGCGGCGGAGGTCTGATCAGTGGCACAGCCCTTGCTGCTGCGGCCCAGTCACCTAACTGTAAAGTGATTGGTGTCGAGCCAGAACTCGCCGCCGATGCCAACCGCTCCTGGCGCGAAAACAAAATCGTATCCTTAGAGCGTGTGCCTGAGACAATTGCCGATGGCTTGCGGACGCGCTTTATTGGTGAACGCAATCTGGCGGTGATGCAAAAGTATGTCGCCGATATGACAACCGTCACGGAAGATGACATTTATGCAACCTTGGAATTCCTCTGGACGTATTTGAAGGTTGTTGTGGAACCGAGTTCGGCCGTGGCTTTGGCGCCCCTATTTTGTGGTAAATATCAGGCACCGGGTCGGCGTGTCGGTGTGATTTTGAGCGGTGGCAATGTCAATGTGCCTGGTTGTGGTTTTTTCCATAAGCGTGTGATGCCTAAAACAGAAGTTGTTTCAAGCGAGCAACGGCCGTTATCCACCCCGATAGAACCAAAAACGCCAAAAGTCCTCGTAATCGACGAATTTGATGCAGCTGGGTTGGAAATTTTGAAAAAAACAGTTGATGTCGAAGTTCGCCAAGATTTAGATACAGAAGAATTGCTCAAGCGCATCCAAAATTATGAGGGACTTATTGTGGGGCCACACCAGCGCATTAGCAGCCAAATATTGAAATATGGCTACAACTTGCGTGTGATTGGCTGCCCCAGCGGACGCCTCGATAATATTGATGTGAGTACAGCGCGTGCCTTAGGCATTCAAATTATCAATGTGCCGGGTGGCAATGCGGTGGCTATTGCCGAACATACGATGGCGCGTTTGTTGCTGTTGGTGAGTCAATTCGCAGACGGCCGTTTAGTGGGAAAAACATTGGGCTTGATTGGATTTGGCAGCGTTGGTCGTCAGGTAGCCCAGCGTGCGCGTGCCTTTGATATGCAAATATTGGTTCCGACTTTGTCAGTTTACATGTAGGGTATAAGGTCGAAACGGGTGCCATCATTGCTGCGGATGAAATTGCTGCGATGCGGCCATCGGCATTTTTGATCAATACGGGACACACCGATTTAGTTGATGATGCCGCTTTATTAGCAGCGATTGAAGCGGGCCAATTAGCTGGTGCTGCTTTATCTGAACTGCCGCCTGGAACAGAAACGGCCGATCCCATCTTCG
>CAYGMR010000528.1:0-3946 GCA_964350725.1 uncultured Ardenticatenaceae bacterium
AACCACAAATTTGTCCCCGACCTCTTGCACCGCAGACTTTATTTTTGCCAAGCGCTTGTTTGTAGTGACAACGGCCGTATTCAAAAATGAAATATCAGGTGCTGGCAAGCTTGTCAGTTGCGGCAAGCTCTCATGTACTGCTGCATACTCTAACTCGTATAAGCGTTCGTATGCGGCGGAACAATTAGGGCAGCTATCTAAATGCACGGCCGTTTCCGCAAATGTTGATGCATAATCTTCACAAACAAATTGATAGGCGATGTAGTCGCTAATCTGGTCAAGAAAATAATGACACGCGTCAGTGGTTAATTCGGTCTGTAATATCTTATGCAGTTGTTGGATAGAAAATTCATTATTGTTCACAAGCATTGTCCTCTCACTCTGCATATTAGACGCAGTAAGAGCCTGTTACCTTTCCTCGAAAAACAGACGAATTGGTTCCCAATCGCGTAGTTTGGCGATATTCTTGGCGCGAGTAACCTGAATATGACTGGGGCGTACCACTTTGTCGGCCAAATCGCTTTCAGTTTGCGCCAATATTTCATCGGGTAAATCGTCCAGAAAACGACCAACTACCAGCCGTCGTGAGCGTTCACTCATGGGAGAGCTGTTGAGTAAATGGCGTAATTGATTGCGGTCTAAGGTTTGCGAAACGGCCGTTTCCATATCAACTGTCCCGGGCACATCAGAAGCTGCTGGTTCTTTGACAGATTCAAGGGGTAACAAGCGTTTACGCCTGCGCAGTTCATCAATCGCCAAATTACCACCAATACGGCGCACCCAGGTACGAAAAGCTGTTGGCTCGCGGCAATCTGCAATGTGTTTGTGCACACGGATCAAGGCACGCTGCGCACATTCTTGTGCCAAGCTTTCTGCATCAGGTTGATCATAAAGCACTTGCAAAGTAATGCGTACAAGGTATGGCCATAAAACTTCATAAGCTGCTTGTTGTTCTTGTTCAGCGCCAAAGCGGCAAGCATAATACAGTTCGCGGCTATCTGATGGTTTGTTTTTATCGGACTTTCCAGTAGCTAAATTGTTTTCCATAGAAATTAACGTTTGGCAACTTGATTATTAATATTAAAATATGCAAATAACTTGTCATACCTGTGCAGGCAAGTAATCAAACGTTTGGCTCCCCACCTGCATGCGAATGACGCACTTGATAGCTTGTTTGTAAAGCTAATATCCTAGGGCGTTTGCATACGCCAGATTTCTGCCACAAATTTCACTAATTTACACGAATTTGGATGGTTTCAATGCTTAAAATTCGTGCAATTCGTGCAATTCGTGGCGAAAGAAGCCTATAAGAACGAGTATGCAAATGCCCTGAGCTAATATCAAGAATATTCGCCAGCAGAGTGCATTGTGGTAAATTTAGCAAATGGTTAAACGCTGTCATATATGTGATCAAGACCCGTTCATCAAAAAAAGGTATGGTAGAAGCGGATTAGCAGAAGGAATTACATGCCTTGTTTGTTATCAGCCTACTTGTCGCTATCACCTATCAACCGTTCGGTGGCGGTGGCGCGCAAGTGGTGAAGTGGATTCAGCCTTAGTTTGCAAAGAATGTGTCCGTTCTTATGCCCACCGGCATTGGGATGCGTTTAATCGGGATTGGATTACTTAGATTGCGGATAGGTTGGTATGTCGGGCCCAACAAAAGCACGCATAAGGTTCAAGATTTCACCTGGTTCAGCGTGTCTGCCTGCCGCCTGTTTGGAATAAAGCAGTTTACCATCGACAGTGAAATCGAAAACGCCTTTTGAGCCTGTTATAAAAGTAAAGCTTTCAATTAAATGTTGGTAATTACTCAAAACATCGTCTGCCGCACGGACAGCTCTAGGGGCATAGTTTCAAGGTACACAATATTTGAGGGTGATAACATATTTATTCGCCATTTTTATCTCCGATGGTATTGATTATATTTGATTCAAGTTTAACATTCTCCCAATTGCTTGACAACAGTCACCGGCTACGCTAACATATTCTTCGCTTTCGGGCCTGTAGCTCAGCTGGGAGAGCGCTACAATCGCACTGTAGAGGTCAAGGGTTCAAATCCCTTCAGGTCCACAAGCATAATGAGATATAATTTGCATTATGTAAACAATAAGATACAATAAATACTACGAACAGGAGTAGTAAGTACCTTTCTTTAGAGAGTTGTTCACTAGGCTGCAAGAGCAACAAATTTGTACTGAACTCGCCTGGGAGTTGTGAAGGTCATGGGCCGATTGGGTCAGCAGCTTTCAACGAATTGCACTCGTTACGTGTTTAAGAGGATGGTTAATTTGGGCCTGTAGCTCAGTTGGGAGAGCACCACAATGGCATTGTGGGGGTCAAGGGTTCGAGTCCCTTCAGGTCCACCAAATGTACCCATCAATCAGAGTGGTACCGCGGAACCCCTTTCGTCTCTGAACGAAAGGGGTTTTTGTGTTTTAAGGTTGCAATGTTGCATAGTTTGATAGTGGCAAGATCTCTTGAAATCGGCAACTTGCCACCCTGTAAATTTTTATCATGTTTGATAATGTCTATATCAAATTACAAACGACGACAGTGTTTGGCAAATTAGCTGGTGATCCTGCTGATCCGCTGATTTTAGGCTTGCACGGTTGGAGCCAGCGCAATGGCTGGCATACCTGGCAGCCGCTGATGGAACCGTTGGCGGCGGGTGGCTATTGTGTGGTGGCGGTTGATATGCCAGGATGGGGTGAAAGTCCCGCCTTGGATGCATTGCCACTTGGTGGAGAAAGGGCTGTACAGGTAGTCATTGATATTATGAACGGTTTACAGAAAGAAACGGCCGTTCTGCTCGGCAAAAGCTGGGGTGGCGGTGTCGCCATAAGCACTGCGCTCACTTATCCAAAGCGTATCAGCAAATTAATTCTGACTGCACCCGCTTACCGTTATCCGCAAAGATTGCCTGAATTGCAGCAGCCCGTTTTGTTGGCCTGGGCGGAAGATGACCCCACTATTCCGATTTATGTGGCTGATGCTTTTGCAACGGCCGTGCCTGACATCGACATCATCCGTTATGTCACCGGCGGACACAGTGCTGCCCCCAATAACGCCGCCGATTTTGCTGTACATGCATTAAAATTTTTAAACAAACTGTAGCGCGATTTTCAAAATCGCGTATCGAATTACCAATTTGATCTACATTGGAGAAATCTTCATGACAAAGACATACAACCCACAAGATGTTGAAGCCAAATGACAGCAAAAATGGGAAGAAACCGGCCTTTATCGCCAGGTCATCGACCATGACAAACAAAAACATTATGCCATGACCATGCTGCCCTATCCATCGGGCGACTTGCATATTGGCCATTGGTATGCCATGACGCCCAGTGATGCGCGTGCACGTTTTATGCGCATGAAAGGCTTTAATGTGCTCTTTCCGATGGGTTTTGATGCCTTTGGTTTGCCGGCTGAAAATGCGGCCATCAAAAATAATATCCAGCCTAAAAAATGGACATTTGAAAATATCGAACGTATGCGTATACAAATGCGCAGTATGGGCGCGATGTTTGATTGGGAGCGTGAAGCGGTTTCGGCGGATCCTTCCTATTACAAATGGACACAGTGGTTTTTCAAACAGCTGTATCTGATGGGTCTGGCTTATCGCGAGAATGCGGCCGTTGACTTTTGCCCCTCTTGCAATACAACCCTGGCACGCGAACAGGTCTGGGGTTAAGACCGGCATTGTGAACGCTGCGGCACGCCGGTGATCAAAAAACGGCTGGAACAATGGTTTTTCCGTACAACTGATTATGCCGATGAACTGCTCGACTTTTCACAAATCGACTGGCCTGAGCGTGTCAAAGTGATGCAGACCAATTGGATCGGCCGTTCCGAAGGTGCCGATGTTGTTTTCAAGACCGAACAAGGGCATGATATTCCCATTTTCACCACACGTCCGGACACATTGTGGGGCGCAACCTTC
>CAYGMR010000529.1:0-3899 GCA_964350725.1 uncultured Ardenticatenaceae bacterium
CGGTGATTTCGCCAACGCTTACCAGTCGTCAAACTTACCCCAGACCGGGCCGGCCATCGATCAGGGATTGTTTAAAATCATGAATTCATTATCCGATGGGCTTGTCGCTGGGGTTGTCATCCTGATGAGCCTGCTGCTGGTCGTCATTGCCATCCTCAGTTTGCGTTTTACGCTCATGGCAACGATTGAAGAAGATACGAAAGAGATTGGCGTCATGAAGGCCATCGGCATCGCCCGCGCGGACATCAAGCGGCTCTATCTGGCTAAGTATGTGGTTATGGGTGTGGCGGCTACGTTGCTCGGTTACCTGGCCTCACTGCTGCTGAACCAGGTGCTGTCCGCCAATGTGCTGCTGTATATCGGCAGTGCGTCCAAGAGTGTGTGGCAAACTGTACTACCCCTACTAGCCGCCTCCAGCATCGCCCTGATTGTGACCCTCTCCTGTGCGCTCATCCTCAGACGCTTCAATCGCATCTCGGCTGTGGAAGCTCTGCGCTCCGGCAGCGTCGGCGAATCGATGAGAAGCCTGCCACTGCTCAATCTAAAACGGAGCCGGAGATTGAATATCAATGCCTATCTTGGCATTCGTGATGTCTTGCAGCGCGCCAGGTTGTATGGCTTGCTCGCCTTCGTGTTCTTCTTCTGCGCCGTGATTATCATCATCCCCATCCACTTCCTGACGACGATTCAATCGCCGACATTCATCACCTACATGGGGACCGGAAACAGTGACATGCGTATCGATTTCCGGCAGTCAGATGATGTTGCTGAAAGATTTGAAACGGCCGTTGCCACACTCAAGGCCGATCCCGATGTCGTCAAACACTCGCCGCTGGTGACATCCCAATTCAAAGTGATGCAGTCTGACGGCACGCAGGAAATCCTCAATTTTGAAAGCGGTGATTTCTCATTGTTCCCCCTGGACTACGTAAAAGGAACCGCACCAAAACAAGAAAATGAGATCGCCCTCTCGAATCTTAACGCCAACGAAATGGAAAAGCAGCTTGGCGATACCGTCACCCTCGTCATCGACGGGCAGGAACGCGAGATGGTGGTCAGCGGCATCTATCAGGACATCACCAATGGCGGCAGAACAGCCAAAGCCATGCTGCCTTACAACCCGCAAACCGCGATCTGGTATACCGTCAGCCTGGACCTGGCGCCTGGTGTCAGCATCGAGGAGAAAGCAGGCGAATACGCGCAGCTGTTTGATTCCGCACGTGTCACCGATACGGCCGACTTTGTCTCGCAAACGGTGGGCAACACCGTGCAACAGCTAAAGACCGTGACCACGGTCACCGTGGTTGTGGGGCTGGCCCTTTCCGTCCTGATTACATCTCTGTTCATGATGATGCTCATCAGCAAAGACAGCAATCAGATTGCCATCATGCGCAGCCTCGGTTTTTCACTCAACCACATCCGCACCCAATATCTCACCAGAGCTTTGTTCCTGCTGGTCGTCGGCATCGCGCTGGGAACGCTTTTCTCAAACACGTTAGGGCAGCAGTTGGTGAGCGCCGCCTTCTCGTTACAGGGCGCGTCGCGCATCAAGTTCGTCATTGACCCGCTCCAGGCTTATGTGGCCTATCCCTTGCTCCTGATGGTTACGGTTGCAGCCACAACCTTCCTGAGCACAAGAACGGGTATCAAAGAAACCAACATCGCTGCCATGATTATGGAATAACAACAACTTAAACAACCTTCTGGCTGTGGCCGGTGTCCTCACCGAGCCACCCGGCGGCACGGTCTGGAGACCGACCGCAGCACCTAAGCGCGATTTTGCAAATCGCGTATCGAAATGGAATTTCGATTTACATAAGGAGACCTAAAAATGACTGCACTACTCGAATCAAAACAACTATGTAAAAGCTTTGCAGTTGGTAATGGCAATGAAGTCACCGTTTTGTCTGATGTAGACCTCACGATAGAGTCAGGCGAATTTGTAGCCGTGATGGGGCCGTCAGGCTCTGGCAAATCGACACTGCTGTACAACGTCAGCGGGATGGATAGAGCCAAGTCAGGAAATGTTCTATTCAACGGTCAGGAGATCACCGCTCTGTCTGAAGAAGCCTTAGCCGAAGTACGCCTCACGGGCATGGGATTTGTCTTCCAGCACATTCATCTGCTGAAGAACCTGTCCATCTTTGATAATGTCGTCCTGCCTGCTTATCTAGCACGTGCGGAAAATCACGCTGAGATTAACCAACGAGCTGAGGCGCTCATGGGACAGGTCGGTGTGGCGCAGCTGGCTGATAACGACATCACGCAGGCTTCCGGGGGTCAGTTGCAACGCGTGGGCATCTGCCGCGCCTTGATCAACAAGCCAGACATTCTCTTTGGGGATGAACCCACTGGTGCACTCAATTCAAAAGCGGCTGCCGAGATCATGGATTTGCTGACAGAGATCAACAACTCCGGCACAACGATCATGCTGGTGACGCATGATGTCAAAGTGGCCGCCAGGACGGAGCGGGTGATTTTTATGCTCGATGGACAAATCGTCGCCGAGAAACACCTGGGCAAACCCTCCGCGAACGGTGCAGAGAGCAAAGAAAGAGAAGAACGCTTATCCAGTTGGCTCACCAAGTTGGGATTCTAGTGAATCATTATGAACATGAATGCTTGTTACCATATTGTCGTAAACGGCCGTCTCGAAGAACGCTGGTTACGTTGGTTTGAAGGTCACAGGGTTGAATATTTCGACAATGGACAAACAGTGATTGTGTTAACGGCCGTTGATCAACCTGCCTTGTTCGGTGTTCTCAATCGGATACGTGATCTGGGATTAGAACTGATTACGGTCGTACAGTGTCCAACCGTACAGGGTATAATACCAAAAAGGACGATGTAACGGCCGTTGCCATCCTCTAAACTAGAAGCAACAAGACACGAAAAATAAAAATAAGTGCGTTACAAAAAGGAGATTATCATGCGTAATAAACTATTTTCACGAACAACTTTGTGGCTGGTCATTTTTGGTCTACTCAACCTATTTGCTTCCGGTCATTGGACGGTCGCAGCGGCAACTTGGGTGGGCACCATATTTGGCCTGCACTATCTCCATGTGCATCCTCAACGGCGTAAATATATTTATTTCTATTTGGTTCTCTGGATTACTGTGTCCATTCCCTGGTACGGAGCGACTCCGATTTTTGGCCCGGCCCACTTCATTTTTATGGCCTTCAACGCTTTGTTTGGGGTCATCCCGTTTTACTTGGACAGTTGGCTGGCTCCAAAGCTGCGTCGCAACGGCCGTCTCCCTTTCATCGCCACCTTCATCTATCCCTTGAGCGTGACCGCATTGGAGTTCCTCTCCAGCAGCAGCAACCCTATTGGTAACTTTGGTGCTGGGGGATATTCTCAGTATGGCGTTCCGGTGTTGACGCAGATAACGGCCGTTACTGGCATGTTGGGTCTCACTTTCCTCATCTCTTGGTTCCCGGCTGTTGTCAATTGGGCCTGGGACAACAGCTTTAGCTGGCAACGCGTTCGTGCCGGCGTCATCGCCTTCAGCATTATTTTGGTCGTCGTAGTTGGTTACGGTGCTGTCCGGTTGTCAACCGCCCCAGATATTGGCGCTTTGGACACAGTTCCGGTCGCTTCCTTCACATTGACCGAAACCCACATGGGCGAATTGAACAAACTACTTGAGGAAGAAGGCATCGCTGCTTATCGCCAAGAAACGCAAGCCGTGCATGCCCAATATCTGGCGATAACCGAAACGGCAATCGCCGATGGCGCGAAAATCATTCTCTGGCCTGAACTCGCCATCACCGGCGTTGAAGAAGATGTGCAGGCAGCGATCAGCCAAGGACAGGCTTTGGCACAAGAAGCCAGCGTTTACCTAGCTATGCCCACATTCACCCTTTTTCCTGACAGCGAGCGCCCAGCTGAAAATG
>CAYGMR010000530.1:0-2849 GCA_964350725.1 uncultured Ardenticatenaceae bacterium
TTGTGGATGCTGTTAAATTGGCTGCAGCGAAAATGTAGGTGGCTACAACGAATTTAGAAAGGAACGAATTTATCTATCCTGTTTCAATTCGTTCTTGCCCCATTTCGTTGTAGTTATCGGAAAAAGGTCAAAAAAGCTTATGGTTGACATAAATCGAAATATTCCCTCACTTGTTACTGATTTGCGCGCTGGTACGTTGAGCTTATTTGATTATATTGATGCGCTGGAAGTTTGGTTTGAAAAGCGTGAGCCTGAGGTGTTGGCGTTTGTGCCGGAAAACGGCCGTTTTCAACGCCTGCGCCAAGATGCCCAAAAATTACTCGAAGCCTACCCTGATCCTGCCGCACGCCCGCCGCTTTTTGGCTTGCCAATTGGCGTCAAGGATATTTTTCATGTCGATGGCTTTGTCACCCAGGCGGGCAGCCAACTGCCGACCGAAATTTTGCAAGGGCCACAGGCAGATAGTGTCACGAGTATGCGCCAGGCAGGCGCTTTGATTTTGGGCAAAGCTGTCACCACTGAATTTGCCTATTTTGGTCCTGGCCCCACGCGCAACCCCTATAATCCAGCGCATACGCCGGGAGGCTCTAGCAGCGGATCGGCTGCGGCTGTCGGGGCTGGCATTTGTCCCCTGGCTTTTGGCACACAGACAATCGGTTCCATCAATCGACCTGCTGCTTTTTGTGGCGCCGTGGGTTACAAACCCAGTTATGACCGCGTCTCACGCGCTGGTGTGATTCCTTTGTCTGAATCGCTCGATCATATTGGCTTTTTTACTAATGATGTGGCTGGCGCTGAATTGGTCGCGAGTTTGTTGTGTAAAGAGTGGCAAGCGGATATTCAGCTCAAACGCCGGCCCGTTCTTGGCATCCCGACAGGCCCATATTTAGATTGTGCTGATGCCGAAGGCCTGGCACATTTTCAACAGGTATGTGACTTGTTAGGGGCAGCCGGATTTATGCTCAAGTCGGTGGCTGCCCTGCCAGACTTTGAGCAGATTACGCAGCAACATTTGGCTTTGATGGCATTTGAAACGGCCGCATTTCATAAACAATGGTTCGCTGAATATCGTGACCTGTATCATGAAAAAACAGTTGAGTTGATTGAGAGAGGGCAGGGGGTAACGGCCGTTGAAGTCCAGGAAGCCAAAGCCGCCCAACGTCAATTACGTGTAACCTTGCAGAATTTGATGCGTGCAAACGAACTTGATGCCTGGATCACCCCATCGGCAAAGGGTCCCGCGCCGCTTGGATTGAGCAGCACCGGCGATCCTATTATGAATTTGCCCTGGACGAACAGTGGCTTGCCAACTTTGACTATTCCTTCAGGTTTTAGCGCAGATGGGTTGCCATTGGGTTTGCAAATGGTGGGTCATTGGTATGGAGATGAGGCGCTATTTGCCGTAGGTACACAGGTCGAAATGCAAGATGGTATGACAAAGATTCAGGAACTCCGACATGGTTTAGACTCTGCATAATTTGTTTTTCAAGTGGTGACTACAACGTATGCAGGAAGGAACGAATTTAGTCGACTGGGGTAATTCGTTTGTGCCCAAATTCATTGTAGTCATGTGTAAAGATGAAAAGCACGTTATCGAACCATGCCAAAAATCCAATAAACCCCTGACGATTTCAGGAAAAAAATTATGAGTGAAACAATTTATACCCAACACGAAGTTCGAGCTGGTGCTTATTACGATTCAGTGGTTTTGATGCAGTTGCAAAAGGCATTAGCGGGCTTACCCAATGTGATTGATGCGGGTGTGGTGATGGCGACACCTGCGAATTTGGACGTGCTGCTGGCTTCCAATTTTGATTTGGATGATATTGCAGCCCAGCCGGATGATTTGTTGATTATGGTAAAGGGTGAGAGCGAAACGGCCGTTACCGACGCCATCGCCCAAGTAGACACATTACTCAAACAGCGCCAATCTGCAACCACACAAACCTATCGCCCGCGCAGTTTATCCGCCGCAGCCAGCAGCCTGCCTGCTGCTAATTGGGTGTTGATTTCTGTACCAGGTCGTTATGCGGCTGGTGTGGCTGAAGAAGCGCTCGATTTGGGTAAACATGTCTTTTTATACAGTGACAATGTGACTCTCGCTGATGAGATTAAGTTGAAGCAGAAAGCACGCGAGAAAGGTCTATTAGTGATGGGGCCAGATTGTGGAACGGCCGTTATCAATGGCATTGGTCTTGGTTTCGCCAACCGGGTGCGGCGTGGCAAGATTGGCGTGGTGGCTGCCTCAGGAACTGGTTTGCAGGCAGTTATTGCTGGTGTCCATAATCTCGAAAGCGGCATTTCGCAAGCCTTTGGCACGGGCGGTCGTGATCTCAAAGCGGAAGTGGGTGGCATAACCGCCATGCAAGGTTTAGACTTTTTAGCCAATGATCCGCAAACAGATGTGATCGTGCTTGTTTCCAAACCCCCGGCCGCATCGGTGGCCACAAAAATGTTGGCGGCGGCCCAGTCCTGTGGTAAGCCAGTTGTGGTTAACTTTATCGGCTATCCACCACCAGCACGTCGTCTAGGGAATCTGTTTTTTGTGACGAATTTGGATGAAACGGCCGAAACGGCCGTTACACTCGCTCAAAACCTGCCCACCATCGACGAACCTGCCACACCTATTTCTGGTTATCTACGCGGTCTCTTTGCTGGTGGCACCTTGGCGTATGAGGTTTTGCTGGGTTTGCAAGCGGTTTTGTCACCACTCTACAGCAATATTCCCATCCAACCAGAGCAAAAGTTGGTCGACAGTCTCACCAGCCAGGCACATACCATTCTCGACCTGGGTGAAGATGAATTCACACAAGGCCGCCTGCATCCGATGATGGACAATGATTTACGCC
>CAYGMR010000530.1:2859-3897 GCA_964350725.1 uncultured Ardenticatenaceae bacterium
ATCCTGAAACAGGTCTTCTGCTCCTTGATGTTGTCCTGGGCGAGGGCGCACATCCAGACCCTGCCGCAGAAATAGCACCGGCAATTACCGCCGCCAAACAAAAACGCGATCTTGAAGTCGTTGTGATCGTGTTGGGTACCGATGCCGATCCGCAAAATATTGATGCCCAAATTGCCAGCTTTGCGGAAGCTGGCGCGGTGGTTTTCCGCAAAACGAGTGAGGTCGTAGCCTACATCAGCCAACGCATGCAGCCGCATAGCGCATATGGTTATCCATCATTGCCGCAAGCCCATTTTGGTGACGAACTAGCAGCGATTAACGTTGGTTTAGATTCATTTTATGACAGCATCCAAGGCCAAGGTGGACAGGCCGTTCAAGTTGATTGGAAACCGCCAGCCGGTGGTAATGAAAAACTCATGGCGATTTTAGCCATGATGAAGAAATAGTAGGGCAAGTTTATCAACTTGCCTTACATGGTCCTTCACTGAGTTGACATGGATGCGTAATGGTTTCATAATGGTTGCAATTGAATTTGGATTTAGTCAGAGGTGATCCATGGCAACAATAACCATCAAAAATATTCCAGATGATTTATACGCTGAATTAAAGCTGCGTGCTGCTCGTAATCGCCGCAGCATAAATAGCGAAGTAATCATGCTCATAGAGCAAAACTTCCGTAGCTACAAGCCAAACCCTGAAGAAATTGAGATGCAGGCGCGTAAGATAAGAGAAATGACAGCCCATTATTATTTAACCGAAGAAGAACTGAATCAGGCTAAAAATGAAGGCAGACCATGATCGTTGCCGATACCAATCTCATTGTTTATTTTCATGTCTCCGGTGAATTCACAGATCTGGCTGCACAAGTTTATGCAAAAGACTCAGTTTGGATAGCTCCGTACTTATGGCGCAGCGAATTTCGAAATACAAGTTTGTTATATCTAAGAAAAGATTTACTCAATTTGTCACAAATCCTACAAATCAATGAAGCTGCTCAATTGATGATGTTTGACAATGAGTTCCACATGCAGACGAGTG
>CAYGMR010000531.1:0-3881 GCA_964350725.1 uncultured Ardenticatenaceae bacterium
TTATTCTTGTGTTGCTGTGTAAATTGTATTGCCAACGGTGACAAATACGCGCAGTGGGGTTTCGGCGACGGCGATGTCGGTACCGTTGGTAAAGGCGTCGCGTTGACTGCTATCAACCGCTCGATATTGGGCCAGAACGGTACCGCCACGACTAATTTGGATAATACGGCCGTTACCCGCATCCAGCACAAACACAGAAGCATTTAAGCCGCGTCCGACTAATTTTGCTGCTGCCGGTTGCAACAAAGGGGCCGAAAGACCATTTTGCAATAAACTTTGTTCATCCCATTGAATACGTCCTGAACGCGTGTCATAATAGCGCAAACGGCCGTCGCCATAGGCCACAATTAAACTGCCATCTTCGCTGTATAGGTCAATATCAACCGCCTGTCCCAAATCTGCCTCGGGTCCCAGGTCTAGAGTGCGTTCTTCAGTGTCTACATTGAAACCATCTCCATCAGGGAAATATTTCCAAATGGTTGCAGAACCGGTGTCTAAAACATACAGGCGTTCGCTGAATTGGGTAATGGCGGTGGGCGTGTCCCATTCGCTGCTTAAGCCTAATGGCGCGGCACCAGTATCAGCAAAATTGGGGTAATAGGTGACGAGTGCGCCGGTTTCGTTGAGGTGGTCGAGAATAGCCAAGCCGTCACGCGCAACACTCAAACCGCTCGGCCGCCACATGATATCGATAATCTCGCCGACAATATGGTTGCTGACTGTCTCGCCTGATTGCACAATCAATTCAGGTTCAAGTGCGGCTGGATTAACATAAGATTCATCGGTTATGTGGGCATACACCTGGTTGTTGGCGCCATCCAGGGTGTAAATGCCGCCGCTTAATCCTTCACGCAGCGCAACGGCCGTTAAGCCCACATCCTCATTAAACGTATGAAACGGCCGTGCCGTTAAACGTGTCACATCATCCAAACGGTCTAATGCTTGCAACGCTTCCTGGCGCATTTCGACTACATTCGCATCGTCTGGTCGTAACTGCTCCGCTTCCTCGGCTAAAGTGAGCAACTTGTTATATGCCTGGCGTTGTGCATCGTGATCGCCGACATCCTGATTGGCCTCTGCCAAACTGGTTAACATCTCTTGCCGAATTTCAGCCTGGCGAAAGACTTTGCCACGCTGAACATAAACACCACTGACGACAACTGCAACCAAAATAGGAATGAAAATGGCCATCAAAACGGGCCAGAACCAATGCACTGATTCTTCTTCATTGTCTGGGCGTGGTGGATTAAGACTATTTAATAAATCGGCCAACCAGCCAGTTAAACGTGATAATCCTAACACAGACCCGGCGGCAGCTTTACGTGTGCTATAACCTACATCCACGCTCGACTCATATACTTCTTCGTAAGTTTGTGGGGTTGGCAGGGGGCGTGGATTGGCTTGTTGGGGAGAAACGGCCGTTGCCGCGGCGACACTTGCCACCGTAGCCGGTTTGACGTTTGGTTGCGACCGTTGTGGACGTGCTGGGGCTGCCACGGGAAAACTGGCCTCGGCTTCATCCGAAAACTCGACTAATAATAAGCGTGCCGAATCTGAGCCGATGATTTCCTTTAATTCTGACAATCCTAACATTAGCTCTGTATCTACGAGTGCTGGTTCTAACGCATGGCTGGGCAAGTAGGCGATGCGTGGATCAGCCAGCAGCAGCATATCGCCGGCTAATAAGCGTAGATGAAAATAGCGGAAATCGAGACCGGCACTGCGCCCTAAAGGCGTAATACGGTCGGGACTGCGTGGTGGCAGTCGTTCAACTCCAAAATTATGACCCACCAAGGCCAGCGATTCACCTGTCTGGACAACAAATAATTCGTTGTTGTGTAGTACAGCGCAGGAAATTGCCCCTTCGCGGCTTGGGTTCGCACCGCTCAAGTTCATGGTTAACAACTTTTGATTGGTTGCTTTGATTGCACGCCGTAAGGCAGAGGTGACACTGCCGCTGGTTTGATAGAATTGTTGGCTAATCGTGCTAACTAAATTGCGATTTAAATTGGCAGTTTCGTTGAGGGGGCCCGTGAGGGTGAGGTGGATGAATAAGGTGTCTCTTTCACGACCACGAGCGACTTTTGAAGGAGCTGGTTGGGCCAAAATGCCAGGAACGGCCGTATCCTCCTGAGGTACGCCATCATTGATATACAACTGACCAGTGACAGCTTGTAAGTCCATGTGGAAAGCATACAACAATGTTGTGATTTTGGCACGTTAGCAATAAAAACCTAAGAATTGAGCAACAGCATTTCGGCCGCTTTGATCCCATGCTGAATGTCATGCTGCACACGTAATAATTCTTGTTGTAACTTTTGTAATTGAAAAATGGATTCGCTTAATGAAAATGTGCCTGGATATGATTCTGATTGTTGTGAAGATACGGCCGTTTCGATACTATCAAGTTGATCTGCTTGGATTTGTTCGAAAAGCCGTACCGTTTGTTTCGCTGGTTCCACGCCGAGTTCCTTTTGAAGAACGGCCGTGCATTGCGTATATTGGCGTAACGCTTCGGTGCGGTTTTTAGCCAAATAATGCAAGCGCATCAAGCGGCGATGCGTCGACTCGCGTGCTTGATCATAGCGCAAAATACGTAACCCATAAACGAGCCCGGTTTCAAACTCCTGATGCGCTATGCAATAATCCATCAATTTATCTAGCATACTCAAATACATATGACTGAAGCGTGTGCGTTCAAACAAACAATAATCATAATACCCACATTCTAGCAAATCGCCTGTATATAATTCAACGGCCGTTTGTAAACTTTGGACGGAAACTGGCGTAAGCTGCCAGCCGGGAAAGTCTTTGATCTGTGCGAATGTTTTTTCAAATTCGACGACATCCAACCAATATTCAGCATCCTGATTAATTTGAACCCAATCAGAATCAATGAGCAGGAAGTTCCCATTCGATAGCTCAGCATACTTGTTCAATTCTGTTTGGATTTGCCAGAGTGTTTTGCGTAAATATCCTTTTGAACGGGCAGTTGTGACATCGTCCCACAATAAATCAGCCAGAATTTCGCGTGAATGGGGTCGATCCCGGTACAGTAAAAGGTAACAAAATAAAGCCTGGCCTTTATCTCCCCCTAGTGAACCCAAGGTGTGACCCTTGAATTGTGCCTGGAATTTACCAAATAGAGATATGCGAAACGGATGCATACAGATTTCCTTGGGTCTTTAAAGCTTGAGCTGGTTGACCCACTAATTGGTGTTGTGTGTTCCGTGTTGTGAGCGAGAAAGCGCGTTAACGCGTTAATATGAGATGTAAAAAGCCACAATCAAATTATCACGTACCTGCCCTGAGCCCATTTGGCTGCGCTCAGGGCAGGCTATGTCAAAGAATAGTGCAAACCTTGAATACAAATTCTGTAATGCGTAGTGCGTAGCCAATTGGATTACGCACTACGCACTATAAAAACCCTATTACTTGGAAATTATTGGTAGATAGTTGTACTGTAGCGCTGGTTCACCGTCAGCATTGTAAATGATACCGGCTGTAGCTGCACTACCTGATACATTGCCATTATCATCTCTGAAGAGGACATATACCATTGCTATTTCGCCATCTTGTGTGTTTGCGGGCAGTTGCCACGGTATGTCTTGTGTAAATGGCTGCCAGGGAGCACTGCTTAATGCTTCTATCGAATTAGCAACCCTCATCTGTGCAATATCTTCGAACGCAGCTTCGTCTTCCGGTGCGATGAAGCTCAGTTCGACATTCAGATCCATTGTTTCGACAGCACCGCCATCAATTAAGACGGCTCCATCTGGCGCGGTGGCATCTTCGGCCGCTAAACCTTGATTATCAAGTACGCGTGACCAATGATCTTGCGCGTCAATAGCCTGGAATTTGTAATAATATTGTTTACCTAG
>CAYGMR010000532.1:0-2946 GCA_964350725.1 uncultured Ardenticatenaceae bacterium
GGCACAATGATGTTGAGGCCATCGGCGCCGCCCCGCAGAAAAATACATACAAGCGTATCGCCACGCGGCCCCACATGTGGATCGGCGAGTTTGATGCGGGGCATCCATGTAGGCAGTGCTACGAGCTGATTTCCAAACAAAAAAGCAGCTGAAGAGAACGATTTGGTTAAAAAGGAACGGCGGTCAATTTGGGCATATTCGGTGCAGTGGGTTTTCATGTTAATCTCCTGTGAAAATCGAACATCCCTGTTCGATGCCCGAACAAGGATGATCGAGCTACGGTTTTTCACGCATTCGTGATGCGCCGCAGCGCGTGGCGTCTGCTTTGCAATGCGGATTGCGGATTTTGGAATGCGGAATAAATAAGGTTATGTCCATTGAAAGGCTGGGCTGGCCAGTAGAAGGGCGATGCTGTCTTTGAGTCGGATTTGGGTTTGTGGGTTATCGAGCGGATTCGTGCCAAGATACTCAGCTAACAATGCATACGTGTTATCGTCCAGCGAGCGGCCTAAGATCAGATGGGCAAATAAATTGATGATGGATGGTGTGTCATGGACGTTGGCAGCTTCGATGATATTTTCTAGGGCGGGTTGGGCGTTGGCGATACGGCCGTGACCCAAAGCAATTGCAAAATTCCAACGGGACAGCAAGTTGGTCGCCCAGGCTGCGGCCACATCCGGATAACCATCGGGCGGTGGCCAATGGAATGGGATTTGTCCCAACTGGCCGAGCCAATTGCCGATGTCACGCCCCGGGCTGACTTGGGTGTGCAGTGCACGCATGGCTGAGATCATGAAGGTAAACGGCCGTTTCAATTTTGGCGGCGCAGTCGCAAATTCATCGCTGAGAAATAAGACGCGCAGCATTGCTTTGATGTCGCCGTTTGTCTCTTGGAATGTTTGGGCGATTTGGTTGACGATTGATTCGGGTGGCGTGTCGCTGATGAAACGGCGTGCCAATTTTGTGGCGATGAAGTGGGCTGTGCCCGGTTGGGCGACGAGTAGATCGAGCAGGTCATCTAATTCATCTTCACCACGTCCAGCTTCAAAACGGTGGCCTAAGATCCGTTTAGCCTCAAAATCATGTTGATTTTCGTCAAAAAACAGGTCGCCTCGATGTACGCCTCTTTGACGTATGCCCCAGCCGGTTAAATCGCGAGCGACTTCTTCAACGTCTGTTTGCGAATAACCCGCATCGACCCCCAGCGTATGCAGCTCAAGTAGTTCACGCGCATAATTTTCATTGGGGCTTGCCTTTAGATTGCGCACATTATCCAGGTAGATCAACATTGCCTGGCTGCGTGCAGAGGCGCCTAGAAGCTCACGGAAGTTGGTGAGGGCATACGGCCGTATCACATCGCGATCATCTAATATTTTCAGTCCTGCCATAAATTTTGTTTTGCGTGCATAAATATTAAAATGGTCTGACCAAAACAAAACCATCGCTTCATACAGTTGTTGGTTGGAATACAATGCCCGCCCGATGGTTGCGCCGATTAATTCGGGTACGGCATCTTTGGGGTCTTGTTCGATGAGTTGGCTGACATCCATTTGGTAGAGTGACAGATGGCGTTCCATGAGATCGAGTGCCTGATTGTCGACAGCGGCAGGGTTAAGCTGTTCTTCTAGATACGCTTCCAGGCCGAGGTCTGCGGCATAGCGCCAATCGCCCGGTCGGGGGCCAAAGCCAGCCCGATTTAAGAAAAGGAAGACAGGATCAACGGGTGCTTGGCTGGCGACTTGTGCTGGTGGGGAGAGGTTTTCTGGCAAAGTGCCCTGATCGATTTTTTGTCCGATGACATCACAAGCCGTCGCGGAAACAGCAACGGCCGTTAGGCCCCCAAGTTTTAGAAAATCCCGCCGTGAAATTGACATAATCAAATACTCCATGATAAACAATGCGAACAGATTCTAAGCGTATGCTTGGAGAGAATATGGCGTCTAATCCGTACGAATCTGTGGTAACAATCAGCTTTGGGCTGGTGTGATTGAGATTTGTTCTTCTGGATTGCGGGGTTTATGCCAACTGAGCGTAGCCGCGCCAATTGCTGTGATCGCTGCTATAGGCAGGAAGAGGAACCAGCCCACAATCGGACAAAGCGATGCGAATACAAAAAATGCGGTACCACGAATCATCAGGCCCAATTCGGGTTGAGTACTCATCCTGCCCATGCGTTGGCCCATCAGCCGCGCCATACCCGCGCCGCCGAGCATCCACAATGCTAACAACAGACCGCCTAAACCATAGCCTAATCCTTGCACGACGCCCGATCCGGAGGAAACGGCCGTGATTACCAACAAAATAAGTACAGATGTTACGACTATCCCAATCAAAAATGATCGTCGTGCAGAAGCAGCCAGCTGCATTTTAATCCGTGTGGTTGTTGCTGGCAGCAAAAGATTTAATGCCACGAGCAAAGCCGGCCAACTCAATAAAATCCCAATGATTATAAAGGTGTACATATACACATCTGCCATTGTTAAAACCTCTTTGTCAATGTCGGTCGAGTTACCCGACTGGCATTGATCCTGGAAAGAAGATGAGTTCGAAACTCGATCTCCAACGCCATTACTAATAGAAGATACAGGCAAATTGTTATAAAGTTGCAAGGGAAGTGTAAAGGTTGTGTAAAACGATGTCGATTTCGTGTTGTGATGATCGTTGTATTGATAGATTAACGGTTATATTAGGGAAATATCAAAGATTACACAGAGTAATCTGCGGAATCTTTGATCACTTTTTGGGCTTTGGCTTGTCCAAGTTAGGAACATGCTGGATATTAAGATTCAGGAGGAGCTTGTTGTTTACGGCGTATCGTAACTATCACGCCAGCACCCAAAGCCAACAATAATAAAATTGGAGCAAGAACAAACCACCCAATGACAGGCGTTAGCATGGCAAGTAATAGCAATAACGCAGTGCGAATTGTGGTTTGCAATGGCGATA
>CAYGMR010000532.1:2956-3872 GCA_964350725.1 uncultured Ardenticatenaceae bacterium
GGATAGATGCGCTGGCGTAGGAGTAGCAGCAAGCTTGCCAGACCAATAATGGCTAAGGCAAATAGCACTAAAAGAATGAGGACAGCAAGCAGACCACCGCCATCGCCGCCGCCATCGCTAAGGATGATTGCCAATAGCCCGAAGAATAATGTGTTAACCAAGCCAATGATGAAACTGCGACCGGGCCGGTTACTGATGACTTGACGTCCATGCAGGGTGCGCTCTGGCAGCAAATATGTGGTTGAGACCAACAAAGCCGTCATGGTTGGTAATGCGATAAGAATTAGAAAAAATAATCCAATATTTTCGTTCATAAGATTTATCCGTGTTTATTTTTGTCCAAATCTCTTTGATCTGAAGTGGTTTCACTGAAAATTAGGCGATTGCCAATTAGCCATAGGATCAAGGCTAAAACAAAAACTGCATATAATTGGGTAGGGGGTAGGTTGAATGTTGGTTGGAGAGATTGTGCTCGGGAGTAAACGGCCGTTATCCATTCGACCAATTCGCCCCACACAAGTAGTTGTGGCATCTGCCAGCCAGATAAGTTGCTAAACAATAGTTGATTGGCCGTCTGCAATGTGCTCTCGATAGTCGGCCATAAAATCACAACCATGACTACAAATAAGATTAGTTGTGCCAACAAGATTGGATTGCCCCACCGTTGCCAAACATCTTTAGGCTGTGTTTGTTCAGCTTGTAATTGATCCAAAACCCGGCTGGATAAATCGACCGTCAAAGGTTCATCGGCTAGGGCGGCAAAAACTGCGTTTAGTTGCTGGAAAGACGCCACCTCTGCCCGGCATTCTGCGCAGATGGTTAGATGTGTGCTGACCCTCTGCTGTTGTTCGGCATCCAGTGCATCATCGGCATAGGCTCAATGGGTCCGCGGCCCGCTGGCCTGAGCACGCGGCGG
>CAYGMR010000533.1:0-3560 GCA_964350725.1 uncultured Ardenticatenaceae bacterium
CGGCCGTGTCTCCTGACCGAGCCGGATAGTGTCGCGGTGAGGACACCGGCCACAGAGAGGCTGTATAGTTACAAATTCGTTATGTTAATAATAGCATATTCCCTCGACCATACAAAGCCATACAACACAACTGTCTGGCATGGCTTGGTATCAATGTTATACTACTCGTTCTATGCTTGAATCTGATATTACAACTTTGGCGGGATTTCTGGATACCATCTGGACACTTATCCGCGAGATATTGAAATTAAATCCAGCTGCTTTTGAAGTTGTTTTGGCTTCACCAGATGTGGAACTTCTTTCTCTGGCCATATTGGTTCTGGCAGAGCTGTCCATGGTGATTGGGCAAAGTGTGGTCTTGTTCGCGAATCGCATCCCACGCGGACGTTTCACATTTAGCCTAATAATGAGTGCGCTAGGATTGGTTATGGGGGTAATTTTTTGGGCGTTTACGATTTGGGCTTTAAGCGCCTGGTTATTTGATCAACAACGGCCGTTTACCTCTGTACTACTCGTTGTCTCCCTCAGCCAAGTACCTTTGCTCTTTGGTTTTCTAATCCTCCTACCCTATTTAGGCAATATCATTCATGCTATCTTGCGCATTTGGACATTGTTAGCTTTACTCACCGGCGTGATGGTGTTGTTTAATTACAATTTATGGACTGCAATCATATGCACACTCCTTGGTTGGTTAAGCATCGAATTGATAAACCGTCTTCAAATTATTCAAGCGCTAGAAAGATGGCTCTGGCGTACCATTACGCACACACCAAAACAGCGGGATACAGAAGATATCGTCAATGAATTTGTCGCGGGCGTGCGTGCCTCGGCACTTGAACGGCAACAGGGTCAATAAGTTATGGATATCTTAGGCACGCTGGCTTGTTTACTATTTTTGGGTCTATTCTTACTCCTGCTTATGGCTTTGATCTCGCCTTTCGAATCATTAAGTTGGTGGGCAGGTTGGTCAAAACGCTCTCACAAGAAATCTGAACTGAATAAACCAATTTTACAACATTCTAATTCTGTCAAACATTATATCGTTTATTTGACTGCGATTGGGGGCATCTCTGCCGAAGATATTTCTAAACGGGAGCGCCTTTTTCTAGCCGGAATTCACGAACAACTGCCCAATACCACCATCATTGATGATGTTTTCCCCTTTTCTGTTACAAACAACCCGCTCAATGGCGAACGCCAATTGGGATGGTTGTGGCAAAAAATCCACACACGCCGCAGAGCCGGTCATTTTGGCCTCCTAACCGGTTTGATTTTTGTGCGCAATCTATTGCAGGTAGGTGTTTCAGGCGATAGACGTTACGGCCCGATTTCTAACGCGGGTGTTGCTCGTGAGATCGCAAGAAGTTTGGTCAGACATGGTTATGTTGTGGATAGCGGTCATCCCATTGCCATTATGGGGTGGAGCGGCGGCGGGCAAATCGCGATTGGTGTCGCGCGCTATCTCAACCAGGCACTACAAGCACCTGTGAATGTGGTATCCATCGGTGGGGTGATGGCTGATGACCCCAGCATCGCTTACGTGAATCGACTGATCCATTTGCAAGGCTCAAAAGACGCTTTGCCCAATCTCGGCAAAATTCTGTATCCTGGACGGTGGCCATTTTTGCCTAATACACCGTGGAATAAAGCTGAACGTGATGGCACCATCCAGAACATCAATCCTGGCCCTTTTCGACACACGGGCAAAAATGATTATTTTGATCGGCACGCAACTTTACCTGACGGGCAGACGTTCCTGGATAAAACAGTCTCTGAGATCGCCACAGCTCTAAAAGATATGGATGCCGACTATCTTGCCGACAACAATATTTAGGCACTTATCCTCAAACGAGTTCGTGAGAAAAAGAGAGTTTGCAGGGCAACCTGTGAGCAAAATCTTTACAATACGCACATAGGCTGTCTAAAACCCTGTCGCCAATTACTGCGGCGTTGGGGTTGGTTGTGGCACGACATTCAACTTTTGCTGCAAGCGGCTTGTTCCCCCAATTCCACGCGCTTCAAGCACATACGTCATGGTGCCAACAGGTGGACAATCGTCTAAATAACCATATATGGGCGCATCTTCCCACAAGCTAAATTCATAACGGCTCAGCATAACGCCAGTAACCGCACCAGTCACTTTCCAGCGCAAGGTAACGCATTGCCCTAACTCAATTTGATCAGATGGTAATAAAACAAATTCTTCAATAACGGGTGAACTAGTTACCGCTTGTACGGTGATTGATATCGAATATGTATCTTCGCTGCCGTCCGTTCCAATGACACGTAAGTAGTAGTTTGTGGATTCGCGTGGACATTTAACACTAAAACCCTGGCTAGGCATATCATGTTGCTCCCAGGGTTGACCTTCAGCATAAAAATAAACTGCTTGATTATTTTCGACTTGCCATTCAAAGCGGACACATTCACCTTCTTTAATTTGGGTGTGATCTACACTAAACTGACTTTCGGGCGTGCGGGTTGGGGCAACGGCCGTTGCGCTTTCTGAAGTGACATCAGGCGTAATTTGTGGTTGGGGTTCACTCGGTAAAAATTTGTCGATATCCAAATAATTTGCAGCCAGCTGCTCAATCACACCTTCGTTTTGCAGTGCGGTTATTGCTTCGTTGAGTGCGGCTTGTAACTCTGTGGCACCGGCAGGCAGTGCAATGGCGAAGTGCTGACTGTTGAGACCATGGCCAACTATACTGAGTTTAGGATCAACTGCGGCTATTTCGGCGGGTTTCAAATCAAGGATGACATAATCAAGACGGCCGTTTCCCAAATCCTTGACGGCTTGATTCGCCTCAGCATAAATATACAAATCGCGTTTGCTAATTAAACCAGGCTCAAGCAGTTCTTGGCGAACCCAATATTCATAAAAAGATTGGGACTGTACGCCAATACGGCTGTTAGCCAATTGGTTGACAGCTGTGATTTCGGGAGAAACGGCCGTGCCTAAAACCGCATCTTCACCCACATAATAAATAGTTGAAAAATCGACAACTGCCTCACGTTCAGGCGTTGCCGCCATGGCACCGATAGCAACATCAATCTGTCCATTCCGCAATGCATCAATCAAACTGTTAATCGGCATATCCTGAAACTTCAGATCAACACCTATTTTTGCAGCTACGGCACGCATTAAAGCCACATCAAACCCATCTTCTTGGCGGTCAGCCGTAAAATAAGCAAATGGTGGATAATCAATTGATGTACCTACTACCATTTCACCGTTTTCCTGAATGCCTGCCCAAACTAAATCGATCTCGTTATCTACATTTGGGGTAGGGGATGGCATTGGCGTGGGCGTCGGTTCTTCAGGGATGGGTGTTGGTTCCACTGTTGACCCACAGGCCGTCAATAGCAGGAAAACAAATAAAGCAGTAGACATAAAGTTATGTTTTTGAGCCATCTCAACCTCTTGGATGAAAATGGAAGAGTATGTTGAATGAGAAAGACAACAATCTCCCGTTTTCCCTGAGGAAACCACAAAAAGAACGTTGATCAAAAATCACTTTCGTTTTGTGGTTTACCTGGTGCTTCGTAAAGCAAGTTTT
>CAYGMR010000533.1:3570-3859 GCA_964350725.1 uncultured Ardenticatenaceae bacterium
ATAGTAACGGCTTCAGCGGTAAAGCGGCTAAAGCCGTTACTACAAACGCAAATAAATTTAGTTGACAAAGCACTAGTACGCATTTTAATAGTCATGCTTCGGTAGCAATTCTACCAATTATCGCCAATTGGTGTCAGTTCTCGGGGCAATTGGACAATTGAACAATTGGATAATCAAGGTTGTATCCTTTTCGCCACGAATCTCACCAACCTATACTGAGCCAAGTCGAGGTATCACACAATTTTGACTGACCCTAAATCCTATGAGTGGTGCAGTTCGTGGCAGAAGT
>CAYGMR010000534.1:0-3845 GCA_964350725.1 uncultured Ardenticatenaceae bacterium
TTCATAGATCAGCGCACCAATCACAACAGCCCAATATGGATTGGGATTTTCGCTTTTACTGAAGCGTCCCAGCAGTCGTTTGCCAGCAAAATGAGTGACCACGATCTTGCTGATGGTTAAAAGCGTTACTAAAAATAGCGCGACTGTAAATGCCAAAGCTGTACCCCCTAAGGCGGCGATTTGCGTGACTAAAGTGCCTAAGGTGAGAATGCCACCAACCAAAAAGGCGGTTAAGAAGAGGGCGATTAGCGCAATAAAGATGAATAACGGGAACAAAATCATTGTGAGGCAGCCCCAGCCAGCACTTGGGAAAAGCCGTGCGCCCAGAATTGCATCTGTCCCTTGCATAAATGCGGGCCAAAAACGGATTAAGAGTGCGCCGACCAAGATCAAGGCCAGAAATTCACCTAACCGTGGCAAGCTGATATCCGTCACTTGTTGGGTAAACGTTCTTGCCGGTGCGGGCGGTGTGCCAATTTCAACGTTCTCTGCGCCGCCAATGTTGGCAGTTGGGCCAGTTGTATAGCCAGGTTGTTCCAGGGTTACAGCAGGCATTCCGGGTACGAATGGTGGTGGTGCGGTGACTGAACCTGATGGGTCTGCAACCGTGCCGCTGACATCGCCGTCAACTGAGCCATTGATGATCAACGTGTTGGACTCTGAAACCACATCATCTGCCACATCACCATTGACGATTGTTTGCTGGCTGCCAGCATACAAACTACGGCCAATTTCAGAGCCCAATTCTGTTTTGACTTGATACCCTCCGGCAAACACATTGCGTCCAATTGTGGCATTCTGCCCGATTGTTACCAGGTAACCACCCGCGTAGACAGTGCCACCGACAGGGCCATTGACAAAGATTGATTGTCCACCCGCAGCAATACTACCTTCGACTGTGCCATTGATAATAATGTCACTGGCGGTTGTAATTAAATCGCCTTTTACAGTGCCATTCATTTCGACATGATTGGCAAAAATAATGAGGTCATCGTCAATGACTTCATCGCTCGCAATCACAACACTGTTGTTTTCACGAAAATCGGCCGCCGAGGTTGCAGGAATGATTACAAAAAGCAGTAAGATGATAAAGAGTAACCAGACTTTTGTACGGGTTTGAATTTTCATTTTCTTTCCTTAGAAATGAACCAAAGAGTCCACGGAGGATACAGAGGTTTCTTTGGTGTCCTTGGTCGTTTTTGTAGTTTATATTGTAACTTCTTGAAAAAAAACGTCCTGTTGGACAAGATCGGTTTTGTTGAATTTTAGGGTGAGTGTGCTGTCTAACGGCCGTTTCCCCTTCTGGGGTATTCTTGTCTCTAAATCAAGTTCGGGTATGAGTACAATATCACGCCGTCCACGACTATCAATAATAACACCTTCCCCTTGCCAATCTGGATTTTGATTGAGATAAACAAGTGTCCAATGGCGCACAGATTGGCGTTCGGCCCAGCGCACATCGCCAGAAAGAGCCGCTGCGGCCCCCACACGATCCATCAATTCTTGACTATCCAAAAGGGGTTCGCCTTTCAAATGAGCCCGTAATTGTTGATGCGCGACCAAGTCGAGGTAGCGGCGCAGTGGGCTGGTGGCTTGCACATAAATATCCATGCCCAAGCCAGCATGTGTGCCCGGCGTGCTGCCTTGGCGACTGGGCTGCATGGTGCGTCGCAGCGCAAAGTTTTCGGACAGAGTTGTTGCCGGTGGCAGTGGCTCTGTTGGTGGGTCTTGGACGGTGTAGGGGATCGGAATTTGATTGATGAGCGCATAACGGCCAACAGCTTCGCCGGTCATCAGCATCGCATCACGTACGAGGCTGCGGCTTTGTAATTGGGACAACGGCCGTATTGTCACTAATCCTTCAGCATCCACACGAATTTTTATTTCGGGTAAATCAATGGCGATGGCTCCATTTTTATCCCGTCGTTGTGCATATATCTTTGCCAAAGCCACCATCTCACGTAAAGGGGAGCTGTCCAGTTGTTCTTCTGCCTCTTGGTAGCTCATGCGTGTGACTTTTACCCAACTGGCAACCATTTCAATCAGCTTCACTTCACCGGTTGCTGAAACCTCCAGGTTAAATGAAAGTGCTGGTGATATGTCACTTAATCCCAGCGCAAGATTTTTGGTCGCTTCAGGTGGCAGCATATGCACTGTGCCTTCTGGTAGATAAAGGTTGGCCCCGCGTGCGCGTGCCTCTAAATCGGCAGGGCTGTCGGGCGTGATCAAGGCGGCCACATCGGCGATATGCACCCAGAAACGCCTGTGCTGAGCGTTGCCGAAGTAGCCGTTTTCCAAACTAATCGCATCATCGGGGTCTTGATTGCCTTCATCATCAATCGCCAGTGCTGTCAGATGGGTTAAGTCGCGGCGACTTTCGTCGGGCAATGGGGGCAGTTCTCCACTTGCGGATTTCATCGATAGTCCGGCACGGCTTGGATAGGGATTATTATTTTCATCCCAATAGCCGCATTTAAGCAGTAGGGTGTGTGCTTTTTCGGATGTCTCTTTTTTGCCGAGCGCACGCAAGACCTGGCTTTTTTCACGGGTACCTTGGGCGACAGCGACGACTTCTTGTAGGAAACGGCCGTCATCTTCAATAAACTGCCCGGCACGCAAACGATCTAAAAATTGTTCCCAGGCCAACGCTTCGGCGCTTTTCAGGCGTGCCGCTGAAATAAAGGCCATCTGTCACCAACTGCCAGGCTGCCCAGGCTGTTTGGGGTGTAAATTGATCATAAGCCAATTCAGCCAGGTCTGTTAAAGTGGTTTCCTCGCCGGCGAGCAGTTCCCAGGCTGTTTCGATGTCACCAGAGATGGGTGTGAGCGTGGCTACGCTTTGCAGCGGGCCAGGATGCAGCAAGGTGACATCTTTGGGACGCACACGTAGTTTACGGCCGTTGCCAGCGTCAATCTCCAATTTTTTGGGATCCCACTGTGTCACAACTGCCGGGCGTTCTTTGTATAAAACCAAACTTTTAGACTTTATCTTACTCATAGGCACTATTGTAGGCGGTTTGCTGAAAAAATGTAGGTGAAAACGGGGAAAGCCTTTGAAATAAAAAATAATGGTAATCCCGTTTTCCCTCAGGAAACCACAAAAAACGGCGCATTTTTATCAAAGTTCCTTTTGTGGTTTACCTACTGCAATCCAAATAATGTTTGACACAACAGCAGTTAATCGCCACAATTCAAGGCTAATTTCGGGACAAAATATTCGGTCATTTAAAAAGCAGACCGAAAATTTGCCACGAGTTACACGAAAAACAAGTTCTTAATTTGTGAAATTAGTGCAATTCGTGGCGAAAACTTAAATACCTTTGTCCCATAAACTGGATGGAAATCATGAACAATCCTCAACCAATCCCTGGTTTTCGCGATGTGCCGCGTACTGGGGTGATCTATGTAATGCACCGGGCGCGGCAGCGTGGCTTTTCCTATGATAACCCTGAATGGGCGAATTTAGGGCAAGGCGCACCTGAAATTGGCCCTTTGCCCGGCAGCCCGCCGCGTATCAACCAAATCAGCATCAACCCCAATCACCATGAATATGGCCCCATCACCGGTCAAATCTCATTGCGCCAAAAAGTAGCCGACCTTTACAATACACTTTACCGCAAAGGTAAACGCTCTCAATATACATATGAAAATGTTTCGATTGCCGGGGGTGGCCGCGTCGCCCTCACACGTCTAGCTGCGGCTTTAGGCAATATCAATATGGGTCATTTTCTGCCCGACTACACCGCTTACGAAGAATTACTCAGTGTATTCAAGGCGTTTACCTCCATTCCGATTTTATTAGACCCAGATTATCGCTATCAAATTCCACTTGAGACGCTCAAAAG
>CAYGMR010000535.1:0-3832 GCA_964350725.1 uncultured Ardenticatenaceae bacterium
AAGTTAACTCGCCACGACATATCAGGGCGGTATATTGTTGTGTGCGGCGTTATGAAGGTTGGCTCACGACTGCCCTGGAGCGCTGTGGCTTTCACATGTGGGGCAGCCAGGCGGTGATGGTGAAGCATACAGTTCATTATGCCAAAAAACCGATGCCCAAGCTGGTGACGGCTATGGATGGGCAAGGTATTCCAGTCTCTTCGCCCTACGTTCAGCGATATGAGTCCAACGGAAAAAGCAAAAATTAAAAATTCAGGATCAATTTAAGTCATTTGTCATTTCTGAGCAGGTAGGAATTTAACCATTTGGATACCCGCCTGCGCGGGCATGACATAGTAACACTTTACTATGGTACATATACAAGCACGAGAAGATTTACAAACATTGTTATTAATTTTGCCCCAGAGCATTCGTGAACATCTGGAGGCATTTGGCAACGAGGACGAACTGTTAGAAGTCGTCTTGGATTTAGGCCGTGTGCCTACGGCGCGTTTTGTTGATGGTGAAATGGTGATTCGCGATGTGGAAGTCAACCAGGCCGAAATTAATATGGTGGTTGAGGGGGTAGGCGACTTTGATGATGATAATCGCGCCGGCATCGCACGCACCTTACATCGCATTTCTTGCATTCGAAATCGACGGGGTCAAATAGTCGGTTTAACCTGCCGCGTTGGCCGTGCTGTCACAGGCACAATCGACATTATCCAGGATATTGTTGATGAAGGTCATAGCATCCTTCTATTAGGTCGTCCTGGTGTTGGCAAAACAACCATGCTGCGCGAAATGGCACGTATTTTGGCTGAAAATAAGCGTGTGGTGATTGTTGATACGAGCAATGAGATCGGCGGTGATGGCGATATTCCGCACCCGGCGATTGGCAAGGCGCGGCGTATGCAAGTGCCACGGCCGTCACATCAACACGAGACGATGATTGAAGCCGTTGAGAATCACAGCCCTGAAGTCATCGTTATTGATGAAATAGGACGCGAACGTGAAGCATCTGCGGCACGCACAATCAATGAACGTGGTGTGCAGCTTATTGGTACAGCGCATGGCAACACACTCGAAAACCTGATGCTTAACCCGACTTTGTCTGATTTGGTTGGCGGCATTGAAAGTGTGACCTTATCCGATGAAGAAGCACGTCGTCGCGGTACCCAGAAAACCGTTTTGGAACGCCGTGCACCGCCAACATTTGATGTTTTGATCGAAATCCAAGATCGCCAAAAACTGTTGGCGCATCGCGATGTGACTGATGCGATCGACCGTATGCTGCGCGGCGAACCTTTGCAATTGGAACTGCGATTCCGTGATGAAAACGGCAATATTCATCGCCAACAGCAAGCACTGCGTATTTCTTCGCCAGCTGTGACGGGGCGTCGTGGTGGGCGGAATGCACGTGAAACGCGTGAGGTCATGTCCGCAGATCACGGTAAAAACGTTGTTCCTCCTGAGAGGAATGGGGACAACGGCCGTTCCCCGGCTGCCAGTATCCCTGCGGAAAGCATAGAAAAGCGCACCTTGAAAGTGTTTGCTTATGGGGTAGCACGTAATCGACTCTATCAAGCCGCAAAGAGTGTGAATGCGCGTGTTATTATCGAAGAAGATTTACGCGAAGCGGATGTGTTAGTGACCTTGAAAAGCTACTATCGCAAAAAAAGGCGTTTGATTAATGATGCCGAAAATCGTCGCAAACCGGTCTATGTGCTGCGAGCCAACACTGTGCAACAAATGGAACGTTTTCTGATTGAAGCATTGGGGTTAGAGGTGCCGCCCAATGACCCTTTTGATACGGCCGTTGCCGAGGCTGAAGAGGCGATTGAACTTGTGCATGGCGGTCAGCCCAGTGTTGATCTAAGTCCGGTCGGATCCGCATTGCGGCGCTATCAACACCAAATGGCACGCAAAGCTGATCTGGTTTCGCATAGCTATGGCCGTGAACCCCGTCGCCATGTGCGCATTTTTAGTACCCGACGCAACTAATTAATTGCCAATTGACAATTGTCAATTGGCAATTGTCAATTATTTTGGATGTTTATAACTTTTGAAGGCCCCGAAGGCAGCGGAAAAACAACACAAATAAAATTATTAACCCTATTTTTGCAAAATCAAGGCTTTGAAATCGTGGCAACACGCGAGCCGGGCGGCACATCAATCGGTGATCAAATCCGTGCGACGTTGCATGCTGTCGAGAATGGAGAGATGCAGCCTGTGACCGAAGTGCTGCTTTATTCTGCTTCGCGCGCACAATTGGTACGTGAACTGATACAGCCTGCATTACAAGACGGCAAGATCGTGCTTTGTGACCGCTATGCAGATTCAACGCTTGCCTATCAAGGATACGGCCGTGGACTTAACCTGCCCGATCTGCAAGCACTAACTAAAATTGCAACTGGCGGTCTAAAACCAGACTTGACGCTGTTTTTAGATATTGATGTAGAGCAAGGATTGGCACGGCGGATTTCTGGTGGAGATGAAATGAATCGGCTTGATCTAGAAACTGTCGCTTTTCATCAGCGGGTGCGTGCAGGCTATCACGAACTGATGCAGGCTGATCCGCAGCGTTGGGTAGTCGTGGATGCCAATCGGCCACCAGATTTAGTCCAAATCGATTTGCGGCAGATTATTCTTAATCAGTTGTCTGGCGGATAAATCCATGGTTACAAATGCTAATCAGTTGAGCAACTATCAACCAAATTTATTGGAGTTGAATTTTGAAAAATGATCTTTTTATAAAAATTGTGCGTTGGGCGGTGGTCATTGCTATTCCGTTATTATTGACGGTTGGCACGGTGCGTTTGTTGATCAGTTGGGAAAGCCCGAGTTATCCTGAATGGGAATACGGCCGTATCGCGCCTGACCAATTTGGCTTTACTGCTGAAGAACGGTTGCAATATGCTGACGCGACCCTGGATTATTTGCGGCGTTCCGAGCCTTCTGCCGAGACCATTTATCTACTTGAAGATTTACGTTTACCGGGTGGAAACGTACCTTTGTACAACGAACGCGAAATTGGGCATATGGTGGATGTCAAAGATGTGGCTGATTCGTTTGTGACTGTGTTCTGGGTGTTGTTTAGCATCGTCGTGGGAGGGCTGATTGTTTTGTTTGTACGCCCACAAACGCGGCGACAAGGTGCTTTGGCCTTATGGCATGGCGGTTTATTAACGGTCATTATCGTGATTGCTGTCATGGTGTTCATTGGCGTGGCGTGGGGTGTCGCTTTTACGCTGTTCCACAATCTCTTTTTTAATTCTGGCACCTGGACATTCAACTACAGCGATTCATTAATTCGCCTGTTTCCGGAGCAGTTTTGGTTTGATTTTGGACTTTTGTGGACGGGCACTATTTTGGTGAGCGGAGCAATTTTGGCCGCGATAGGTTATTGGCTAAAACGCGAGCATTTCGGCAAAAAATGAAGTATGTCGTGATTACAGGTGTTTCAACGGGTATTGGCTATGCCACAACGGCCGTTCTGATCGAGCGTGGTTATCATGTGCTGGGTAGTGTGCGCAAACAGTCAGACGCAGAGCGTTTGCGGCTGAATTTTGGTGAGCGTTTTACGCCTTTGTTGTTTGATGTGACCGATCATGTGGGGATAAAAACGGCCGTTGCTCAAATCCAAACCCTCATCGGTGACCAAAACCTGACAGCTCTTATCAACAACGCGGGCATCGTTATTCCAGGCCCACTCATGCATGTCCCGCTGGAGGATGTGCGGCGACAATTTGAAGTCAATGTAATTGGCTTGTTGGATGTCACGCAGCAATTTTTACCCTTGCTTGGTGCCAGAAAAGATAATCCAAACCCAGCTGGTCGCATCATCAACATT
>CAYGMR010000536.1:0-797 GCA_964350725.1 uncultured Ardenticatenaceae bacterium
CGGTAATGGTGTTTGTTATACGTTTCGAGTTGTGCTAATCCATTCGCTAATTCAATATCGAAGCTCGTATCAATCTGCACAAGGTTTTCCCTCGTCGGCAGCGGTGGTGTATTTTCAAGTTGTTCCAAATGTTCCTCTATAAAACAATACTTATAGGCCCCCACCAAAGCAATGCCCAATTTTGTTATTGTAAGCCAAATCCACCAAGATTGAAACAAAGCGGCTAATTGGTGATTGTGACTGCACGGAGGAAAAAATAACGATGTCCCTTTTCCGAAATATTTCTATATATGGTAAGATTAGCATATGCAAGCAGTTCAAGATTTCTCAGAAAAAGTCATCAATAATGTTGAAAAGGTCATCATCGGCAAACGCGATGTTTTAGAGTTAATCATGGTCGCGTTTTTATGCGAAGGCCATATTTTGCTTGAAGATGTGCCGGGCACAGGCAAAACGATGTTGGCGCGTGCGCTGGCCACCAGTTTGGGCATTGCTTTCAAGCGACTGCAATGTACACCCGATCTGCTGCCCAACGATGTGACGGGTGTCTCTATTTTTGACCAACAGCAACAAGCCTTCACCTTTATTCCTGGCCCTGCCTTTAGCAATATTTTGTTGGCAGATGAGATTAACCGCGCCACGCCACGCACCCAATCCGCTTTGCTGGAGGCGATGGGTGAGGGGCAGGTGACAGTTGATGGGGTGACCAGGATTTTACAACGGCCGTTTCTCGTCCTCGCCACCCAGAACCCCATCGAATATGAAGGCACATTCCCCTTGCCTGAAGCCCAACTGGA
>CAYGMR010000536.1:812-3808 GCA_964350725.1 uncultured Ardenticatenaceae bacterium
GCCAAATGCTGCTCAATCTGGGTGGCGAACATCCAATTGCCTCATTAGAGCAAGTTGTCGATGGCACTGTCTTGCCTGGATTAACGCGCCAAATTTGGGACATTCATGTCGATGAAACTGTGCGTGACTACATCGTCAGTGTGGTCTTCGCCACTCGCGAACATGCAGATTTGCTGCTGGGCGCCAGCCCGCGTGGCAGCCATGCGCTTTATCGCGCCATTCAAGCCTATGCGGCGCTGCAAGGGCGCGATTACACCTTGCCCGATGATGTGAAACGGCTCGCTCCCTATATTTTGAGCCATCGCTGTATCGTGCATCCAGAAAGTGCCTTGCGTGGCAAACAGATCAACACTATCCTAAACGAGATTTTGGCGGATGCACCGCTTGAGATTGGGGAAATGTAACAGGGTGGTAAGGTGGAAAAGTGGCAAAGTGACGATAAAAAGATCCGACTTGCAGCCCTGCAACCTTGCAATTCTGCAACTCAAGGATATTAAGCAATGGGTCTAGCCGGGCTAATCATCGCGCTTTTAGCTATCGCCTTTCTGTTACGCATTAACTTCATTTTTTATATCATTTATGTCGTGGTGGGGTTGTATCTGCTCAGTCGGATTCTTACACCGCGCATTTTGCGCCAACTACGTGTTAGCCGCATCTATAATGACCATGCCTTTTTGGGTGAAACAGTTCCAGTCAAAATAATTTGGGAGAACCTGAGTCGTTTGCCTTTGCCCTGGCTCGAGTTTTCGGAGAGTATTCCACCCACATTGCGGTTGCAACACTCATTGCGGCAAGCATTCTCATTGCAGGGACATCAACAAACCAGTTATGAATATGTCGTTCAGGCTGGTAGACGTGGCTATTATCGTTTGGGACCTTTGCAGTTGACGACAGGTGATTTATTTGGTTTTACGCCACGTAAAACAGGTTCGCTCGCACCCAATTATTTGACAGTGTATCCACAAATTATCCCCTTGGCGCGTTTGGGTTTGCCTTCGCGCTTGCCTTTTGGCACCTTAGCCAGCCAACAACGCCTGTTTGAAGATCCGGCGCGTCCTGGCGGCGTGCGTGCCTATCGCTCAGGAGATTCACCGCGCCGCATCAACTGGAAGGTGAGCGCGCATACGGGGGACTTGCTGGTGAAAACGTTTGAACCTGCAATTTCATTAGAAACGGCCGTTCTGATCAACCTACACACAGAAGATTACCAACGTCGCGATCGCAGCTATTATACCGAATTGGCAATTACTGTGGCTGCTTCTCTGGCCGCGCATCTGGTTGATCAGCGTCAGCCAGTGGGTTTAATCACCAACGGCATTGATCCATTCCAATCTGGCGAAGCGGATGAAACCTTGCAATTTGATGATGAGAGTGGTCGGTTGCAATTAGATGAAACTAAACACACAGCATTGAGTTTGCCAATACCGCTGCCCGCCCGCAACGGCCGTACCCATCTCATGAAGATTTTGGAGCAGCTGGCGCGTATCGAATCCGGCAAAACAGTGCCTTTAGAGCAGTGGCTTACCTCAGCGACATTAAACTTGAGTTGGGGCGTGACGATTTTTGTGGTGACAGCACGGGGTGAGGAAAAAATATGCCATGCCATGCATCGCTTGGTTAAAGCTGGCTACAATCCGTTTCTATTTGTGGTGGAGCCAGACTATAATTTTTCACAGGTGCGAGAACGCGCACGGCGCTTGGGCTTTCGTGCGTTTAACATGACGACTGTTAATGATTTAGAACTGTGGCAAGGACAGTTCGCCAGATGAGAAGACGACGGGCGATTCCACCCAATTTTAGCGCGCTATCGACTAAAGCTGATCCGGAGGCGATTGCAAAAACGGTTGATCAATACCGTGCGGGAAAATGGCGGCGGCGGGTGATACGGCCGTTGATCATGACCCTCATTGTGATGGCCTTGATAGTTGGCATGATCGTGCTGATTGTGACCGTCACTCATGATACTCGCTGGTATAATTTGCTGCCATTTTTCTTTTTAGTTGTTTTGGAAACCATCTACACTACCCTTTGGCTGCGCCGTCCCGATCAATTAGTACTCAATCGCAACGCCTATCGTGCTGCTGAATTTTTATTCCTGCTGCTCCTCGCACGAGTGGTCACCTGGTTAGTTTTTGCGGAAGGAATTCCATCAGTGCCGCTTGTGCGCGAATATTTAGTGAACCCATTGGATTTTTTCTTCAAAGGCGCTTTTCCAGTTATATTGATTTTGACTTTGATTATCTGGCGTATAGCTATCATACCCGCCTCCACGTTCAGTCGTTTAGCCCCCAGCTATTTTGAAATCCAATTTTACAGTTTGCCCCTTTCAGTACGCAAAGCGCGCCTTGATGATCAACCTATTGAAATCAGCCGTAATCAAATCACCAATAAGTTGATGCAAATTTGGTTATGGGGCGGCATTTTACTCGTTTTATGTGTTGGATTAAGCACACTTGAATTGGGTTCATATTCACAGGGTACAAGCTTCTTCGATATTGCTCGCATCACCTTGAAACCACCACTCGTTATTGCTGTGCTCGTCTACTTTTTAGGTGGATTTTGGCTGCTGAGTGAAGCCCGTTTGGCCGCTCTGAATGCGCATTGGCTCATAAATGGTGTGAAAAAACAGCCCACAGTTGAAAGAACCTGGCAGCGCTATAGTTTGTTACTTATCGGTGTTGTGACTTTACTTGCTACCTTTTTGCCGATAGGCTCTACCACTCCCTTCAGCCGCATCATCAATTTTATTATTGTGGTTTTTTTATATCTGGTGCAGCTCATATTTATTGTGGGGATGTCTATTATCTTTCTGTTGCTTTCTTTGCTGCCTATCCCGGGGGTCAGCTCAATTGAACGACCAACGCCACCACCACCGGTGGAAAACTTATTTCAAGCGAATCAACAAGCCTCCGAAGCAATGAGCGAAACGGCCGCTTTCGTTTTTAGCTCTGCTTTTTGGGCTATTTTTATCTTTGTTGGCATCGTGGCGATTCTTT
>CAYGMR010000537.1:0-3800 GCA_964350725.1 uncultured Ardenticatenaceae bacterium
GAGCGGTGAACCACGATAACCAACAGAACCAAGATAAGCGGCATAATTGGCTAATTCGAGCGGATTATACACGCCACGCAGCGCATATAGTTTTTCTAGCTGGGCCAGATTGGGCTGCCAGGCGCCAGTTGTGATGTCGATACGATGCAAACCAGGATCAGATTTCAAGAATTCAAGCGCGGGGCTGTCATTAGCAAATCCAGGGGAGGGATCGTTCCAATCGACTTCAATGTGCCAGCCTAAACCAATCAGATCGATAGCTAGCCATATGATAGCTGCAATCGAAAAAACCATAATTGAAATCCGTTTTTGTGTACGTAAAAATATGAGCAGCCAACTTCCTGCAGCCAGGATGGCAAAAACACTGATGGCGCGCAGCATTTGTTGTTGGTGATGGGGCACGGCCGTTACAAATCCCCGATACCCCACAAACAAACCAAGCAGTAAAATCAACAGCACAATCCCACTGCCTATAAAAAATCCACGCATATCTCGCGGGCTACGTATCAAAAAATCCATACCGACAGCCGCCAAAACTGCCAAGCAAAAATCAAGCAGTAAAACAAAACGGGCTGGCACTTGGAATGGAAAAACAGGTAGTATGTTTAACAAGAAAGGGTAAAGTGGTGTATTCGGCCCTAAGGCTAACAAAAGGAAAAGCAGCCCAGCAATAATGAAGAACCAGGTGAATCGATTGCGGCGTGTGACAACGGCCGTTACCGCCAAAAACAAAGTCAACACGCCCACATACCCATACTCAACTCGTGACCAATCTCCCCAAAAATCAACTTTGCCACGCCCAAAAAAATCGGGGGCGATCAGCCCAGTCAACCCTTGCCACGGCAGTGCATAGTTAAGCGCATTGGCACTGTCATAACCGCCACGCACCGTGTGTTGCACAGCTTCTAAGGCTGGCAAAAGGCTGATGGCAGCAATGCCAATACCGGTGACGGCCAGCAGCAAGAGTAAGAGGAGCGGACGGCCGTTTCTATCAATCACCGTCCGATAAAGCGCATAGGCTCCCAGAAAAGCTGCCAGTAAAAAGGTCATTTGCCCGTGGCCTGCCAGGGTGCTGATGCCTAAAGCGACCCCACCAGCCAGTGTCCAGGCGATTTTATCAGCGCGTATTTTCGCTTCGATAGCACGGTACAAGCATAAAAATATCAACGGCAGCCAGGCAGCTACAGCAATCAGATTCAAATTGCCGATATGTGAGATGAAGACACCCGAAAACATAAAAGCCAACGCACCGATGAGAGCCGACGGCCGTTGCAAGCGTTGTGCAAGGGACAACCCGCGCAAACAAATATACGTCGTCGCACCAGCAAAAAAGACGTGCAAAATGACCAGCCACTCAATGGCACGGTACGAAAAATCTGGATTGATCAAAAATAGCAGCAAATTGGGTAAATAAAACACGCCGCTTTGATTGTCTGTGATAAACGCTTGCCCAGCATATTGGTATGGATTCCAGAGCGGAACGGAACCTTCCCAAAAAGTTTGGGCGGCAAAGCGGTACATGGGAAAAATGAATGAAACCGAGTCACCGCCACCCTTTGGAATCCAACCCGTATTGGTCACCACAGGCCAAAAGAAAACGAGCGTTGCCACTGCCAGCAAACCTATAGCGAGAAGATCATATAGCCGCTGTTTTCTAATCGCGGTTTTTGAATCGGCATTAATCGAGTTTGATTCTAGCAATTTGATTCTAGTAATTTACTCTTAAGCCATTCGTTGAATTAAATTACCCAAAACTTTGGCTGTCACACCTGCGAGGCAGGTATCCACTCCTGTAAACGTATGGATTCCCGCCTGTGCGAGAATGACAAAAGAGTAATTATTTCTCGAAAGTAGCCTTAGCAAATAAACATTCCTTATTTTCGTTCAAAATTCGCCCAATTATAACATACCTACGACTGGGGGTTATCCTTTTGATAGCTGTCAGTTTGGATGCCAAGAGCCACATGCCAAACAAAGTGAGGCATCCCGACAATCCATAGGAAACCTGATACCGTTTGGATTTCTCGGCGTGCCGCGGAATCATATCAGCGAGCGAATTATTTTATGAGCAAGCTCTTTTATGAAGAATCTACATGTACGACTCTGTTTACATGGGGGCCAAAAGGGGTAACAAAAAACGCGAGTGCTGCAAATCCGTCAACCAAATCATGCCTGTAATCGGGATATTCGGTTCGATGGCAGGCAAGTCGTTGATCACAAAATCAGCCACTGCCCACAGACCAAAACAACCCAACAAGCATATAAACACAGCTAACAAAACAGAGATTGTAATACAGCCGCGTCGGCAGCCGAAGTTGCTGCTTGGCATTGTGCGCACTTTCGAGCGATACGGCCGTCTACGCATATCTGCATCTATCAATGTAGGCGTTGTGGGGTTGGTGTCACGCGTTTGTGGGCTGCGGCGCAGGCGACTGCGCGTAATCTCCCCTGCTCCCAGACAACCATACGCCGAACAGGAATTATCGTTCGCTTGCCAGCAATGCACATGATGCAAAGCACCATCTTGTGGACACACGATTAGTTCAGAACCAGCTTCAAAAGGGGCTTTACACAAAGCACAGTTGGAATCAAGAAAAGGGGAACGGCCGTCTACGCGAACTGGTCTTACCATCAGGGGTTTAAAGTCATACCTGCGTAGGCAGGAATCTAAATGTGTGGATACCCGCCTACGCAGGTATGACAATGAAAATGCTTAGTTCTCAATTCTGATTTGGTCCAGGAGCCATTGCCAAAAGCGCTGCCATAAACCAGGTTGGCGCATTTGCTCAACCTGGCGTTGTTGTTCGTACTTCAACTTGCGCGTGCGTTGGCTGGGACCACTACCATTTGACGAAGGAGATTGGGCGGCGATGTCAGATTGGTTAATCTCTAACACAGGGCCCAATTGCTGACCATAAACGCGATAAGTATCATGGCCACAACCCAAAACCACACATTTGCTGCCACTCTGCTCCCAACAAGCCTTGTGATATAACGTGCCGCATTGCGTACAAATCACAGGGATAAGTGCCTCACTAGACGTGTTATCTTCCACCGGATTGCTGCAAAAAGGGCAGTGCAGGCTCAATTGATTGGCTTCAGTTATGTCGTTTTCCGTTATTTGAATAAACGGTAATTCTTGCTCGCTCATGATTTGTACAGCGTAATCCGTAATGCTCAAAAGGTCAAGTAACTGGATTACAATTTAGGTGATGTTTAGCTTATTAGCGGGTTAGCGGTCAGCTAGTCAGTTTGTCAGCGCTTGCTGAACTGCTGATTGGCTGAAATGCTGACAGGCCCTTTTTACCATGACCCTGGTGCCCATTTGGGCCAGGGGAAGTCCAAGCGGCTCACGCGTGATTTGTAACGATCCCAGCCAAAAAAACCACTGGTGCGTGCACGCGGGTCGAGGACAAAAGCAACATGCCAGATTTGTGTATAAAATGTCTGGTGAATGAACAAATCCATACCTGATAAAAAGATGCCAAAACCAGGATGCGTATGATACCAGCCGACCATTACGGCCGTTTCATCAGGATAACGTTCAGCCAAAGTGTCATGCGCATTGCGCCAACTTTCCGGTGTGTAGGTCACACTGGCACCTTGCATCACTGTATGCTTAGCCACGATCGTGTCGATGATATGTACCACGTAACGGCCGTCGGGTTGTTTCTCAGGACGTGGGCCGATTAAAAAGCCAGCCACTTCCCGATTGAGACTGCTCAACGCATGTGCTTGAGATGCACGCAAAGCAGATTCATCCATCAACACATCCGCCGCCGCCCAAGTTGGATGTCCGC
>CAYGMR010000538.1:0-3793 GCA_964350725.1 uncultured Ardenticatenaceae bacterium
AAGCCAAGATACAAATCGCTGAATCAAGTTGTATCTTGGTTTCTTGGAAGGTGAATCATGAAAAAGCGAACGATTTTTATTTTGACAATAACAATACTCATAATACTTACTATCTTTACTAATTTTTCATTAGCAAAGATAGAAGAAGATCGTTTTGTTGTACAAGAACACGATGAGATAAACAATCAACCTGTAGAGACCCCCACGCCATCAGAGCTAGAGCTGCGACTTCTTCAGGAGCTTGATGCATATAAGCCTCAAGCACTAAATGATAACGAAAATGTGCAGGATACTCACTCAGTAGAAACAATAACTATTCCTGAAGGGAATATTACTATTGAAACAGAAATCCATAAAACGAGCGATTGAACTGGAACACAGATGAAAAAATGACATAAAATAATATCATAGTTTATACTTCGATTTTACTCAGCATATGCCTGTGACCTATTCCTGTAATCAGATCAAAGTCCCGATTGTGCAATCATGATTTTCAACTGTTGACACGCCGCACCACGAGCATGGTGATATCGTCGAATTGATGCGCGTTACCCACAAATTCGGCAACGGCCGTTACAATCGCAGTTTGTATTTCTTCAGCAGAGGCGTGTAGATTTTCGGCCGCAACCGCTTCCATGCGCCATTCGCCAAACTCTTCCTTCGCCATATCCTGTGCTTCGGGCACACCATCAGTGTACAACATCAAAATATCACCTGTAATGAGCTGGTATTCTTTTTGTTCCCAACTCATATCGGGGAACATACCTAAAGGAATGCCATTATGCGGCATCGTCATTGGAGCGGAACCGTCTGCATGAAAAAGGTAAGTTGGATTGTGGCCTGCGTTACTGTAGAGCAAACGGCCGTTTTCCAGATCCAGCACCCCATAAAACAAAGTCACAAACTGGTCTGATTGCGTATCCATGATGATGCGTTCGTTGGCCAGCCGCAGCGCTTCTTCGGGATGGTCGGGGTTTTGCATGGCAAATGTGCGGATTAAGGTGCGGCTGAGGGCCATATACAGCGCGGCACCCGTGCCTTTATCGGCAACATCAGCAATCAGGATACCGAGACGGCCGTCTTCCATGGGGATAAAGTCATAAAAATCACCCGAAGTTTCACGCGCAGGCACGATTGTCGCCGTGATCTCCCACCCTTCTGCTTGCGGAATATGATCAGGCAAAAAGGTTTTTTGAATTTGACCGGCAACTTCCAACTCTTTGGACATACGTTCACTGACGAGCGTTTGCTGAAAAATCTCTTCACGCCGTTGTGCCAGCGCGATCTGGCTGGCGATAGATTGAACGGCTGGCAGAATGACGGACACATCATCGGCGTTATGCTGCTGTAAAACATAGATGCCGCCCAGTTTTGTGCTGTCAAAGGCTTGAATAGGTACGGCTGCACCCTGGCGCGGTTGGGCTGTGCTGTCTTTATCGAGAGACACGATTTGGTCGTAGGTGTATTGTTCCGCTTCACCTTGTTCCACATCAGCTTTCACACGATCAAGTTGGGGTAACGGCCGTTTATCGGCCAGCGTATTCCACAAAACCTTATCAGGCATTAACCAGATGTAAATGTCAGACTCTGGCAAAATGCGCGGCCCATATTCTGTCAACAAACCAGGCAATCCTGCCACTGTTTGATCTGGCGGTAAGGCCAGGATCGCCTTACTAAAGGCTTCCAACTCTTGTAACTCGCGATTGTGCAGTTCGTTGCGTTTGAGTGCCTCACTTAAACCGCGTGCCAGCACGCTAAAAAATAAGATACCAACCATAAAAAACAGGTAGACACCTACGCCGGCCAACGCGTATAAACCGGCTGGCAAGATCGCAAATGGATAAATGGGCGCTGTAACACCCATGTTTAATGCAAAAGCACGCAGCAAGCCGGGACGGCCAAGATTACTTTCGTCTGCCGTAACTTCTGGATTGCGCAGCTTAAAAAACATGACGATGGAACTAATCAAAACCAGTACCAACCACACAGTCAATGACGCCATAATGCCAGGCAAAAGGTTCGTGCCGCTCAGCCCTTCAATCGGATGCACACCCCCCATCCAGGTATAAACCGATAATCCAATTAAACCTGCCAGCGTTGAACCTGTAAGGGAGGAAGTTAAATTGCTTAAATGAAACCAACGCCAAGCGGGGGATGGGTCTTGGCGCCAGCGTTCGATAAACAGCATTACATCCCCAAAAACGCCTAACCATAAAGCCGAAGGGCCAAATATTAAGGCCGCCGACCAGACCACAATTGCCTCCAGCGAACCGGTCGTGGCAGCCGACATCCCTTTGCGCAGTTGAACTTGCAGGCGAAAAGCATACCGTTGCAACAAAAAGGTCACAATCAATAAAATAAACAAGGTGATCGCTTCGCCACTAATGCGCTCGAAATCGGTAACCAGCAACAGCCAGATGAGACCGATAATCGCCAGCGGAATGCTCCACATGAGTGTGATAATTTGGCTGACAGCCCCGGCGCGCTCGGCAGGGGGCATGGTTGCGACCTCTGGTCGTAATTTATAAGTTAGACGCTGGGACCATTTCTCGCTCATATTTTATTCTCCGGAAACAAACGAATGCAGGTGAGGATTGACTGACAAAATTGATAATTCACCAAAAATGACCACAAATAAAAAGATTGATCGAATTCCCAACCTGAAAATGATTCGTTTAATCCCCAAATTCGTTGTTACTTCTGAGGAAATAAGATTTGTCAGTCAACCAGCTGTAGGTGGGAATTTGATACTGCTAACAATAAAGCTAAATTATTGGGGTGTCAAGGCACAACGAAAACCAAGATTGGTACGTGACACGTTCGGATCAAAGGAATCACGAGCGGTGACCCGGGTTTCTTCTTGCGGCGAAAGCCAGGACCCACCGCGCATCGCTTTGAATTCACCTTCGAGTGGACCTAAGGGGTTCGTGTCGGCTGAATCAAGGTAATAACGGGGCTCGTACCAATCCCCTACCCATTCCATGATATTGCCGGCCATATCGTAGATGCCCATGGGTGAACGGCCGTTCATATAAGCACCCACTGGTGCCGTATCTTGATGCCCATCGTCCACTTCGCCATCCCGATAATCACGTGGGCAGTTGACATCACAATAGTTCAAGTTTTGGCCATCGAATTCATCCCCCCACGGAAATTGGTATTTAAGCCCTTCGACCGGATCAAAACCGGCTGCTTTTTCCCACTCTGCCTCTGAAGGCAGCCGTGCCTCGCGCCAGGTACAGAATGTATCCGCATCAAACCAACTGACAAAAATAACGGGATAATCATCGAAGTTTTCATTGCCATAGTAGCTGCCATGGAAGGAGGCGTTGGGGCTGTCGGGCGCATCGCAAACGCCCGCGTCTACACATTGTGCATATTGGCCATTGGTGACTTCGGTTTCGTCAATGTAATATGCATCCAGGCGTACTAAATGGGCGGGTTGTTCATTACTTTCCTCACTTTCGTCACTGCCCATGCGAAAAATGCCCTCGCCAATAAAGATCATACGTGAACCAGTTTCTGTAATCAGCGGTTCGGGTGTGGGGGTCGGCGGTTCCGTGGGAAAGGGGGAAGGTGTCGGCGTAGGCGCGATGGCCGTCAATGCAGCGACCACGGCCGATTCGAGTGTAGCGGTGGCTTCGGCTTCGGTTACGTTCGCGTCACCCCTAAAACCACCCAAATTAAAGACGCCAAACAAAAGCGCGAGTATGACAATGACTCCTAATAAAGTTGATAGCCCGATGATGGTACGCCGCTCCATCTGGCCACGGCGACTGGGTGGCAGACGTGG
>CAYGMR010000539.1:0-3791 GCA_964350725.1 uncultured Ardenticatenaceae bacterium
GCATGAATCAGACAAACATAAGCCAGGTCATTGGGCAGCAAAACACCCACAATTTGACCTGGCTGCACTTTGTCGTGGAGACCTACACAAACCTGATCAACGAGCCGATCTAAATCCGTATAAGACCACCTCTCCTGCCCAATGATCAACGCCAAAGCATCTGGCGTTGCAGCCACACGCGCTTTTAACCAATCCATTCTAATTTTGTTGACCAATTACCAAATGGCTTTGGCATAATAATCACGAATCAACTGATCCGAAGTCACTAATGGGCAATCAAGAATTTTGGCAGTTGCCACAATGGTTCGATCTGCCGGATCTTGATGCCTCCAAGCCAGTGCCAAATTTTCTAACCATATGTCTACATCAACTGGTTTAAAATCCACGCGATCAACCTTTTCTAACATTTGGGCAAAATTTTTGATGGTTGTCGGAATAGCCAACTTGCCCTTTTTCACCTTAATCCCAATTTCCCAAATAGATATTGTGCTGATGATAAGTTGATTTGCAGTTGCAATAGCAACACTGGCATTATGAGTCAGTCGCTTTTGATTAAGTGTCCAGAAGATAAGCGCAGATGTATCTAGTAATATCATCTAAACTTCAGTCCATTCATCACTGGTTGGGGTATCTATATCCTCATAATAGATCACCTTGCCTTGCAAATCACCAAACACTTCCTCTACTGATTGGCGAGTTTTGAAAGGAGAAATGCGCAAAACCGGGCGTTTATGATCAGTAACAATTATTTCTGTCCCCGTTTCTTCAATTTCGCGGAATATTTTTAGCATATTTGCTTTCAATTTACTTTTAGATATTGTATTTAAAGTTTGTTCAACCATAATTGATCATACCTCCTCAAAAAAATAGATAAATGACCATAGTCATGAACATAGTCATATTCTCCTTTAAGAATATAACAATGGGCAATATAGGTCAATACCAAATACTTTGAGCTTTCCTATGGCTGTCGTGGAAATTTACTGAAATCGGGTTCACGGCCTTCTAAAAAGGCGTTTTTGCCTTCACTGCCTTCTTCGGTCATATAGAACAACATCGTGGAATCACCGGCCAACACTTGCAAACCCGTTTGGCCATCCATATCGACGTTCATGGCTGCTTTCAAGAAACGAATCGCGATCGGGCTTTTCTTCAATATTTCCTGTGCCCAAATTACCCCTTCGGCTTCCAAATCTTCAACTGTGGGCACGACTTTATTGACCATACCCATTTCCAGCGCTTCTTGGGCGGTATATTGACGGCACAAATACCAGATTTCGCGTGCCTTTTTCTGGCCAACCATGCGCGCCAATGTTGCCGAACCATAGCCCGCATCAAAACTGCCGACGATGGGCCCGGTCTGGCCAAACATCGCATTTTCAGATGCTAAACTGAGGTCGCAAACCACATGCAAAACATGCCCGCCACCAATCGCAAATCCATTCACCAGCGCAATCACAGGCTTCGGCATCGTACGAATAATACGTTGTAACTCGAGTACATTCAGACGCGCAACACCATCGTCGCCCACATAACCGGCATGGCCGCGGACCGATTGATCGCCGCCGGCACAAAACGCATGCACGCCATCTTTGGGTGAGGGACCATTACCGGTTAATAAAATCACACCGACATCTGAATCCATCCATGCATGTTTGAACGCTGCAATCATCTCATCGATTGTTTTGGGACGAAACGCATTGCGTACGGCCGGGCGATTAAAAGCAATACGCGCCATGCCCTCCGCTTTTTGGTAGGTAATATCTTCGTATTCTTTGACAGTTTGCCAATTGGTCATTGAAAACTCCTTAATTTATTTGGATAGCTTTATTGTCATTCCAGAGCAATCTGGAACTCACGCTGCTAGATACCCGCCTACGCGGGCATGACAAGCCAACGCAGAATTATCATTCCTGCACAGACAGGTGTCCACGCTGATCCTGCCTACGCGAGTATGAGAAGCCAACGCAGAATTATCAATTCTGTGCACGCTGATGGATACTCGCCTACGTGGGTATGGCATACCTTCGTGGAAATGTCATTCCTGCGCAGGCAGGAATCCATGCTTTATCATATTGTTTCTTTATAGTAGAAATTTTACAGAGAAGCAACCGATGTTACTTATTTATAACCCGTGCCAAAACTGGCATCTAGCCCATGCCAGCATCTCTGGCTTTTACAATTGCTTGTGCACGGTCAGCCACCTGCAATTTGTTGAAGATATTGGAGATATGATTACTGACCGTTTTACTGCTGATGTGTAACTGTTTGGCGATGCTTTGGTTGTTTTTTCCTTGGGCTATCAAAGTTAACAGTTCCCGTTCGCGGTCTGTGAGCTCTGGAAAAGGCACAACGGCCGTTTCTCCGCCCCCACCGCGTTGAAAAAATTGAGATAAGCGGGCAGCCACGCCCGGTCCAAACAACGCCTGCCCCGCCGCCACAGCCTTTATCGTACGTAAAACTTCGGCTTTATCGGCTCCTTTCAAAATATAACCGCGTGCGCCGGCACACATTGCCGCAAATAAGGAATCATCATCTTCCAGCATAGTTAACATAATGACACCTATACTGGGTTCTTGCGCCAAAACTTGCCGTGTGGCTTGAATGCCGTTCATATCTGGCATCATGATGTCCATCAAGATCACGTCCGGATGTAATGCTTTTGCCTGAGCCACAGCTTCTTGACCGTTAGCTGCCTCGCCGATAACGGCCGTTTCTGGAGCCGCTTGCAACAAAGCAGATAAGCCCTGACGGAATAAATTGTGATCATCGACGACTAAAACTGTTATTCGTTCTGGTTCCATTTGTCATTCACTTATGGGTAAAACGGCCGTTATGCGCGTACCACCCTCTGGTAAACTGCCAATCAATAAAACACCACCCAATTCCTCGGCACGTTCGCGCATCGAATTAAGACCAATCCCTTTCCGTGGATGTGGCTGTATGCCAATGCCGTCATCTGAAATCGTGATGCGCAAATGTAGGGCAGCATGTACCAAATCAATCGTACAGTGCTGAGCATGGGCATGGCGCACGACATTGATAATGCCTTCCAAAATAATGCGGTAAGCAGCCACCTCGACCGCCGCTGGCAGCACCGGTAATGGCGCAGCATTGTCATTCAGGCTAACAGCGGGTAGGTTCTCACCTTGAATCTGGCCAATGTGGGCTTCTAATGCACCAAACAAACCGAGTTCATCCAGTGCGGGTGGCCTTAGCTCATAAACGAGGCGGCGGATATCGGCGACGAGCAGTTGGTTTTGTGATTTTAGCGCATGCAGCAGTTCAGCGGTGGCTTGGGGATCATCATTCAACAAATCAAGGGCCGCATCTAATTGAAATGTCTGGCTGGCTAATGAAGGCCCCAAACCATCATGCAAATCACGGCGAATCCGGCGCCGCTCTTCTTCACGTGCCAATACGAGACGTTCGCGTGAACGCTGTAGGGCATTAGTCAAGCGCACGGAGTACGCTGCTGCGCCAGCCTGAGCGGCGATATCTTCCAACAACTGCCGCTCTTTAGCTGTAAAAAGTTCGCCCGGCGAGCGCGGAGCAACCAGCAGCCAGCCAACAACCTCACCCTGGTATATTAGCGGCCATTCGGTGAGCTGCCAGCCTTGGGGCAACTGTCCACTCTCAGCGACTGTCTGCCTGCCATTGGCGACAGAGGCTAATTCGATCGCGGCGTAGGGCAATCTGAGAGTTTGGGTGATGGTGCTGGTGATGGCGGGTAGGGTTTGATTGGGAACGGCCGTTTCCATTTCCATTGCCGTTGTGATGCCCGTTCCCAT
>CAYGMR010000540.1:0-3787 GCA_964350725.1 uncultured Ardenticatenaceae bacterium
GCGCCTCTACGATTATCATCCCTTGTCCATACCAGCCCCCTACAATCATTCCAATGTTGATTCAGATGAGGTCTTGTATTATGTGGAGGGTAATTTCATGTCACGCAAAGGCATCGAGCAAGCCTCCTTTACCATTCACCCCAATGGCATTCCGCATGGGCCCCATCCAGGAACCTACGAAGGCTCGATTGGCAAAAAAGGCACCGAGGAACTGGCTGTGATGGTAGACACATTCAAACCTTTGCACTTAACCCAGCAGGCACGTGAATTGGAAGATGAAGGGTATGTTTATAGTTGGCTGCCGGAGAATCATTAAATAAAACCCGGCGAATAAATTCGCGGGCAACAAATACGAAGCCGACCTTCGTCGGCTGAGTTGTAGTTGGCGAAGGCCGACTTTGTAATTGTTGCCGTGGTTTTTAACCGCCGGGGACTATTTTGTTGGCAAAAGTTTACTTGTCACCTCACCAAACCCAAGGCGATAGCCATCTCCTTGAGACCAACCGGTCATTGAAAGCCGGTCGCCATCTTGTAGGAATTTGCGCGTTTCGCCGGAGGGTAATGCGATCGGTTTTGTGCCGCGCCAGGTCAGTTCGAGCATCGAACCATACGAATCTTCTGTGGGGCCACTGATGGTTCCTGAAGCGAGCATATCACCAGGACGCATATTGCAGCCGGTGACTGCATGATGTGTCAATTGTTGGCAAATATTCCAATAGAGATAACGGAAATTAGAGTGGCAAATTGTCATGGGGGTTTCCATTTGTTCGCTTTGCAAATGCACTTCTAGATTGATGTCATAGGCCCAATCGCCCTGGCTTTGTAGGTAAGGCAGCGGGGTTGGATCTTGTTTGGGGGAGGGGCAACGGAAAGGTTCAAGCGCGTCCAGAGTTACAACCCAGGGGGAGATGGAAGTCGCTAGGTTTTTTGCCAGGAAGGGACCCAGTGGTTGATATTCCCATTTTTGAATGTCGCGTGCACTCCAATCGTTGACCAACACAAACCCAAAAATGTGTTCATGTGCTTTCTCCACCGGAATTGGTTCGCCGAGCTCATTGCCGGGGCCTACAAAAAATCCCATTTCCAGCTCAAAGTCCATCAAGCGACTGGGGCCGAACTGCGGTGTTGTGGCATCGCCGGGGATCGTTTGCCCTTTAGGTCGGTGGATGTCTGTGCCGCTGATGATGATGGAACTGGCACGGCCGTGATAGGCGACGGGTAGATGCAGCCAGTTGGGCATGAGTGCGTTTTCTTTGCCCCGGAACATGGTGCCGACATTGGTGGCATGTTCTTTTGAGGAGTAGAAGTCGGTGTAGTCGCCAATGGCGGCGGGCAGATGCATGCTGACTTCTGCCATGGGAATGAGTGCTCGCGTGCGCAGGTCTGCATTATCGCGCAGGGTCGGGTTGTTGGCATCGAGGAGCTGTTGGATTGTTTGGCGTACGGCCGTCCACTCTAAACGTCCAGCTGCCATAAATGCATTCAATGTGGCTTGGTCGAAATAGTTTGTGTTTAAAAGTCCATTGGCTTCTAACACAGCCAAATCCAGCACAAAATCGCCAATGGCAACCCCGGCGCGTGGTGCTGTATCAGCTGTGCTAAAAATGCCATAAGGCAAATTTTGAATAGGAAAATGTGATTCAGGGGCAACAGGGATAAATGATGTTTGTGTCATGGTAAAACTCCAATTTTTTGTAAATCTTCACGCGGTTCATCAAAGCTGCAACTGCCATAAGAGCTGAGTCCTGTTTGGCGCAGCACTTGCATTTGATCGGCATTGATTGCCAGATTATGCCAGGCAAATATGTCGGTTGAAAATGTAAAGGCGGCAGGGTTTTCCTCTGCAATGATCGTTTGTAATTCAGCCATATTTAGTTGGTGAACATGGGCTAACATGCCGCCGCCAAAGACATTCAGGAAACCATGCATTTTTGTGTTGACACTGGCGTTAAAATGGCGCACGGGATGGTGCAAACCGGCGGTGGCTTTCATGGTTACTTGATGATCGCGGCACAGGATGATCGCTCGACTGACTTGTGCTGGCGAGGGGAACATGTGGGCTTCGACACCACCACAGCGCAGTTTGAAACCAACGGCCGTTTCTCCCCCTTTATTATAGTTTGCCAACGCCTGGATGGTTGGTTCTAATTGGTTATCCCATTGATTATTGAAGGTGCGTTCGTAAAACGGCCGTAACGCCAATCCCGATTTTTCGATGGCAGCGGCAACATCAACCAAATAGGGTTCGATCAGGCCATCATCCGGCAATTTGGTTTCAATAATATCCAAGTTTACTTTGTCACCGTATGTGGTTTTGAAGTCTGCTATCAGATGCAGGTTTGTTGGTGGATGCGGGCAAATAATCGATAGGGACAAGGGTCTTTCGGCCGTAAACAAGGCCATCAAGGATTTATTCAGTTCGGTCAGACGACCAGCCGCAATGATAAAGCGTGCCAGCATCCAGCGATCGTCACAATTGATATAATGTGCATAGTTTTGAATGGCGGGGGTCAATGCCAGGTTCGCCGGTGGGTACAAGCCAGCATAATCAATCAAGCCACTCATAAAACTGTGTACACTTTTATGCAACATGATATTTCCTTTGTACCTAGTCAGGAGTACACACGAGATTTGTCATGTTTCTACCACGAGTGGATTGTGAACAACTAGTCAAAAACTCGACAAATCTTTACCGATTGTTACTTGGGGATATTGCCGTTCATTAAATTACGATAAAGCCACGGCCGTTTCATAATCGCTTTAACAATCGGTGGTGACTCTTTGGGATGGTTGTGGGTCTCTTTGACTGATAATGGCCATTCAAAGGGTAGGTCCACAACCTCACCAGGTTGTTTGATGCTTTCTAATGCCTTGAGTGTGGCGCGCAAAACGGCCGTTTGTCCCACCACGTCACCCGGCTGCCCCACTGTCAGACCTGGGGGATACCCAATCGCCGCGACACGTGGCGCACCGACTGATGCCGTGAAATCTGGCATAGGTGACAGCGTGATGGTGCTCATGCCTGCCTTTTCAACTTCGCGTTGTACCAGCCCGACCGACCGGCAGCAAAATGGTCAGACGGGAATGAGCAGCACGACATCGACTGCTTCGGCTTGCAATTGCTTGATGATGGCTGGTGTGGTTTCTTCGATTAATTCCTGCGTGTCCAGGATATAACCCATAAATGAATAATGGGTGGGCGCGGAACGGCCGATTTCGCCAGCTTCCTCTAACTCTAATAAGCGTTGCAAGGGAAAAATCGTGTTTAAATCTTGTTCCGCGAAGCTGGTTTCGATGTGTAGATGATAGACATTGACATCTTTTTCTGTGGTTGTGCGCGGCAGCGTGCGGTAGGTGGGATCACCCCACCAGGGATTATCCCGTTCGCCCTGTTGGTCAAACGGCTCATCTTCTTTGAGGGCGACTGCGCCTGTGCTGATGATGGCAACTGTACATTCATTGAGTGGTTTGGTGAGTGCTGTCCAGGGAAATTCGCGGGTTGGTTCGCGTTTGATCCAACTTTTGACGGTACGGTTGGTGAAGTTGCTGGTGAAGCGGTAGGAGTCTACTTTTTTATGCATAGTTTCGTGTAATCTCAATAAATTAGGGTTGAACCTCGTTTAGATTATCTCATAGTTTGTTACAAATGTAATGCAGACGTAAAAGATGCAGCTCTTCGTAACTGACTTCCTGGTTCAGTTCCTCATAGATTGGACGTAATATATCTGTGCCGAATGCGGCAAAAATTTGTAAGACCTGTTTCTGTTGGTCTGTTGATAGGTGGGAC
>CAYGMR010000541.1:0-3764 GCA_964350725.1 uncultured Ardenticatenaceae bacterium
CACAGAATTGATCTGGGGATACTTCCATAATGGAAGACTTATGACCCAGGTACAATCCCAAAATCAAACGCGCCCACCTGCTGTGTGTAATCTGAAGCCGCGCCACAGTTGTTGAGGCCGCGCACAATGTAGAAATAATTCGCATTTGCTGAGCCGGCAGCCCCATTATCAACTGTTGACGTGGAACCAGCCGCTAAGGTTGCATGCAAAGTGCCAGTATCCGCTGTGAAATAAGGTGTTTGATTGCGATAAACGGCATAACCACCACTGTTAGCAGGCTTATCAATCCAACTAAGCAGCACATCATCATTATTCGCACCAGTCAATTCGATATTGACTAGCGGGGTTACGGCCGTTGGGCAGGTAGCCGCACCCACTGTCCAATCTGAAAAGCTATCCACATGTTGACGTGTAACAGAACTATTTTCAACCTGTGCTGAGTTGGCGGCATCGGCACAATCCCAACCGATTGACCCCGTGCCACCCAACCATTTACATACACGACTGCCGCCATCTGCCACCGCATACGGCAAGGTCACATCCACATCAAACCCGCTCACATTGTTGCTGGTGATATGCCACCAGTTGTTGGTTTCTAAGTCGAGATTAGCGACACCGGCCTGAGCGGCATATAAATGATTGGCGCCTGGCCCCATTTCTTCAACAGAGATACATCTCAAACCATTGGCATTAGTCACATCAACTGTGACTGTGTTGCCACTGCTAAAGTTAAAGGATTGCAGGCCGCTTAACTCAGGGGCAAGGGGGCCACAAATGCCAACCGCAAGGGTTTCATGCAATTCGTATGCGCCAATATCGCATTCATTGGTCGTAGCCGACCCGTCTAAATCAAAATTACGTGCTGCGCCGCGTTGATCAATGCCATTAGCTGGCGTAGCGGCACAAACTACATTGGGTGCGGCATCTTTAGCTACACTGTTCGGTTTTAATTTGTGGGTTGCTGTGGGGCCGCCAATATCTTTTAGACTGTTTTCGAGAATCAAAGTGAGTGGGCCGGCAGGAATAATATCTGTGCCAGAGGGTGTGAAGCCGTTTGAGCGTGCAGAACCATTATAGCCAATGACATTGTAATTGGCGCTAGTGATAACGCCATTTGCATAAATTTCAGGACCATCAACGGCACTGTTGCCAGAGATCAGACTCAAATTCAATGTGGCTGTCGTCGAAAAAGGGATGAATAAACCACCACCGGAGCTATCTGTTGAATTTTGTGTGATAGTGCTCAGCATGACGGTCAGGTTACTATTTTCAGTAATATATATACCACCGCCACCCATGGTCGCATTGTTGCCGCTGAAGGTGCTATTGTTGATGATGGTTTTGGTATCGTTGAGGGTGTGCAGTCCACCGCCATAAACGGCCGTATTATTGGCAATCGTACTGTTATTTATGATCACAGTGTTATTGACACCATTACGAATGGCACCACCAGAATGTGTCGCCGTGTTTTCCGTCAGCGTACTATTGTTTATGATAAGGGCTGCACCATCAGTCAGATCAGACCCATTATTATAAGCCCAAATGGCCGCGCCAACATTGGCGTTCAAGGTCAGTTTGCCCGGTGGTTGAATTTGCAGCACTCTAAAACTGTTGTTGCCGTCTAGGGCACGGCCGTTGCCCTCCAGCACAATCGTACTCGTTATATAAGGCAGTTCGGCCGTTAAAACTACATCCGTTTGCAACTCAATGGTATCATAACCACCCACATCATCCCCCGCCAGACAGCCACCGGTGGCTGTGTTTGTATTGGCAGCGGTGATGGCATCGGCCAGGGTGCAAGTGCTGCCGTCAACAATGATTGATGCAGCAAAGACAGGCTGCGCTAAGAATAATGCCAGCAAGAGGACGATACCTGTGCTGGCGATGGTTAAGACTCGTTTGACGGTAAGTTTAGTTTGCCCATTATCGGCTTTCGTGATCATAATCATCTCTCCTGTTACATTTGTGTTTGTTGATATTCTTCAACCAACGACCTGACAAAAGGATAACCCATGACTCTATAGAAACTCTATAGAATTGCATGCTCAGAAATTTCGATCACCCTGCCACAATTATTAAGTAGACTAAACCCACAAAACATATGATTTTTGGCAAACAAAATGCTGACATCTGTCACATGACAACGTTGAATATCTTTGTTACGTTGACAGGAGTCGTTAGATTTTCATGTTTTCAACAAAGGGAGCCGCATCATGTGTAAAAAATTTGTGATACCCGTTTTTAGCGTCTGCATCTTAATGATCATTGCGCTCTATCAAGTATCAGCACTGCAGCAACCAACAAACACAAAACAAAGCATCGATCCGTTCGCCAACGCAGGCTGGGAAGAAGTGGGTATTGGATCCGCAGCCGGTGGGGGTATTAGCAACAACGCAGGCAAATCAGCCTGGCCTTCAATGGTAATAGATGATTCTGACGATGTTTTTGTTAGTTGGAATGATGATACAAACGGTGTCGACCAAATTTACCTCTTACGTTGGAACGGGTTTTGGTGGGAAGAATATGGCGGCACTTCAGCTTCTGGCGGCGGAGTAAGCGCTAACGCAGGCCAATCTGTAGCCCCAGATGTCACGATTGGGCCTTTTCGTGACGGGGTCTGCGTCGCCTGGCGGGATTGGTCTAGCGGGTATGCTGAAACCTATTTTGATTGCACGTTTTTTGGTAGTGGTGGATGGAGTGGCGGCTTAAATGGGGGTGGTCTAAGCAACCAGCAGGGGGAATCCTTATCTTTTCCATCGGCAGTTTATACAGGTTACACGCATCCAGTCCCCTTTGTGGTCTGGAATGAATCTGATGGCAATGACCAGGAAATTTATCTTTATTCAATTGTTTGGGGAGAAGGCTCGTATGTTACAAATCTAAGCAACAACAGTGGTGATTCTTGGAGCCCAAGTGTCATTCCAGGAATTATCGCATGGCATGATCACAGTAATGATGAAAATGCAGCCGAGATTTATATTCGTAGGTATAGCGGTGATGAAATTGGCCAAAACTCGGCAAGTGGTGGTGGCATTAGCAATACACCCGGCCAATCCAGCTCGCCCAGTTTAGTTGCAAATAATTATAATCAACTGTTTGTGGCCTGGGAAGATAACACAAATGGCAACTATGAAATCTATGTGCGCCATTGGAATGGGTATCAGTGGAGTGAGTTAGGGTCAGGCTCTGCTTCTGGCGGCGGCATTAGTAATAATTCTGGCGACTCTTTCCGACCACGGTTGGCGCTAGATCCAAACGGCATTCCTTACGTTGCCTGGTATGATAATTCATCCGGCAATTACGAAATCTATGCACGCCGCTGGAATGGACAAACTTGGGAAGAAGTCGGCTATGGCTCAGCAACAGGCGGGGGCATCAGCAATAATGCGGGGTCTTCTGGCTATCTTGACCTGGCAATTGATTCAAATGGCGTGCCATACGTGGTTTGGGACGATGACAGCAGTGGCAATCAAGAAATTTATGTGCGGCGCTATTCAGGGCAATCGCCGCCCACACCAACGCATACACCCCCACCAACCCTAACGCCGACAGCCTCACAAACACCAATTCCACCGACAGCTACGGCAACCAGCATCTTCACGCGAACCCCCACCGCACCACCAAACACAACACCAACACCAACCAACACGCCGCAACCGGCAAGAATCAAGCATTTTCTGCCCTGGATACTGCATTAACCTGCACCAGCGTAATTGTGTTTTCACTAGCACACGATGACATACATAACACGCAGGTTCGTAGTG
>CAYGMR010000542.1:0-3763 GCA_964350725.1 uncultured Ardenticatenaceae bacterium
TGGCGTAAGATAGCGATGAAATAACCCATGACATGTACAATGGGGGTGCGCACGCCAAAAAGGTAAGCATACAAATTACGTTCGCTGGGACGATAGCGGATTTGTCCGGTGAGGCCAATGTTGAGTTGATCTTTGGTGACGGCATCTAATATTGTGCCGTTATGATTGGCACTGGGTGTTTCAAGGTCTACTGCTAGACCCATGGTTTCGGTAGCGACGGCGACTTTGTGTACTTTTTCCCAGGGCCAACGGAAATAAGGGCCGCCTGGTGGCAGCACTTTGACGAGGGGGTAGATGTACCGTTCTTTATCTTTGTCATTTAGAAAATCTGAGACGGGATCATCGAGGGTGGTGGCATCTTTGAGGCGATAGGCACGGCCGAATCGAGTTTTGACTGCGCGTTCGTTTTGATCGACTGTGAAATAGCCGCCAAGCACATAACGCACAACAAACCAGGCGATGAAGCCTAAAATGATGCCGAAGGTAATTGCTGTCATAAGGTGAATCCTCCAATAGTTACACGGAGGCACACGGGGAAGACACGGTGTTGGGCAACTAAATTACTGGAGAAATGGAGAGGGGAGCATGATATTCATTTCTCATATGGTTTGTGTCTTGGATTGGTGTGCTTTCCTGAAAATTTGTCAGGGATTGTAGGAGTTTCAATAATCCCCCTAAATCTCCGACCATCATCTTAAATAAACCACAAAGGGTGAGAAAATCAAGGTGAATTTTGGGTGAATGTGAATTAGAAAAGACGGCCTTGTTGCAACGGCCGTATCTCACCCACATCTACACCGACGATACGCTTGAATTTATTACAGGTTTCTGGTGAATAGCCGGCATAATCGTTGTTGAAGAACCCGTAAACGGCCGTAACCTGTTCTAAATGTGGTTGAATGTGTTGGTGCCAGCTTTGTAAGATGTCTGTTTTGTCGATCATTTCGCGGTCTTTGCTCGCAAATTGACCATGTGGGCCGATGAAGCGTAGGTAGAGGAAGTCGGTTGTGGGGGTGATACGTTTGGGCATGTGGATGTAGTCGGCCGCGACCCAGCAGAGATTATAGGCTTTGAGCAGAACGGCCGTTTCTGGATGATCCCATGAGCGATGGCGAAACTCGATGGCAAAGCGTAAATCGGTAGGCAGCAAAGGCAGGAACGCTTGCAGGGCGGGTAAGGCATCCGTGGTGAAGTCGGGTGGAAATTGAATCAAGATTGCGCCGAGCCGTGAGCCTAGTTGTCGCATACGGTTGAGGAATTCAGACAGCGGTTCTTGCACATGCTTGAGGCGCATTTCGTGGGTGATTTGACGCGGCATTTTGGGGGATATTGTGAATGTTGGCGGTGTAACGGCCGTCCAGCGCTGCACTGTGCTGGCACGCGGTGTACCGTAAAAAGTCGAATCCATCTCGACGGCATTAAAGCGTTCAGCATAATAGCCCAAATAGTGACGCGCTTTTAGACCTGCTGGATAAAACGGTCCTGACCATTGTTTATAACTAAAACCCATTGTGCCTATAAACCAATTCATTGTCATTATTTTTCTGAAAGGAAACGTTCGAGCGGGTCTTCGCCTTCTTCGGTGTAGGTTTTGCGGGTTTTGCCGCCGGTCTTGGGGTCTTCGACCAGACCCATTTCATAGAGATGTTCCATCAAACGGGCTGCACGCGGGTAGCCGAGACGTAAGCGACGTTGCAGCAAGGATGCGGAGATGGTGTCATTTTTTTGCGCCAGTTCGATGGCTGATTCCAACAGGCTGTCGGTTTCGTCGAGTAAGGCATATTTGGCGATGAGGGTTTCCCAGGGCGGGTCGCCAGGTACATGATCGGGTCGTTTCTGTTTCCAATGGGCCACGACACGATCGATTTCGGCATCATCGACAAAGACACCTTGGATGCGTGAAGGGCTGCCGGAATCAGAAGAAAGGAAGAGTCCATCGCCACGTCCTAACAATTGATCGGCACCGACTGAATCTAAAATGACCCGTGAATCGATGCTGGAGGCGACAGCAAAGGAGAGGCGTGACGGAAAGTTGGCTTTGATCAAACCGGTAATGACATCTGTCGACGGCCGTTGCGTGGCCACTACCAAATGAATCCCTGTCGCCCGTGCCATCTGTGCCAGACGGCATAATGTGCGCTCGACATCCCCTGGATACATATACATCAAGTCAGCTAGCTCATCAATGAATACGGCGATGTAGGGCATTTTTTCCAATTCATTATCACGATTGGCGGCGCGACGGTTGTAGCCGCCCAAATTACGCGCACCGACCTTGGAAAATTCTTCATAACGGCGATCCATTTCGGCCGTTAGCCAGCGCAAAACGCCCACGGCACGGTCAGCATCTACCTCTACGGGACCAATAAGGTGTGGCAGTCCATTAAAATGGGCTAACTCAACCTTTTTGGGATCGATCATGATCAGATTCAATGTTTCGGGTGTGTTGTTAAAAACCAGACAAGTGATGAATGCGTTCAGACAAATCGATTTACCCGAACCAGTTGTGCCCGCAATGAGCAAATGCGGCATTTTTGACAGATCAACTGCCAGTGCTGCCCCGGAAACGTCACGCCCTAAACCCACGCCCAGCGGCGCTTTAAGTTGTTGAAACTCATCTGAAGCAACCATTTCGCGTAAACGTACCAGGCTGATTTGTGCATTGGGCACTTCTACGCCCACCACGCCGCGTCCCGGGACTGGCGCTTGGATGCGCAAACGGGGCACGGCTAGCGCCAATGCGAGGTCGCGGCGCAAGGATGCGATTTGACCAATGCGTACTTTTTTCTGGATCACTGTGCCATCAGGGCCGGGGCTTTCGATGTAGCCGGGTGTGACCCCATATTGAGTAACGGCCGGACCACGCCGGATTTGAGTAACTTCGGCAGGCAAGCCAAAATCTGCTAGCGTTTCTTCGATAACCCGTTTTTTGCGCGCGACTTCCGCATCACTTTCACTCAGCGGCTTGCTTTTGTCGAGGATGGCAAGCGGGGGCAATTCTGTATAGCCACCTTGGCGGGATACGGGGGGCATGGGTGCGACGGGGAGGCTGGCGGGTTGGCGTGGGGTGGCTGCAGAAGGGGGTTGGGTGATGGTGACGGGTTTCATGCGGCGCACTTTTTTGCGTTCACCCGGCGAAAGGCGCAAACCCCAATTGCGTAAATGCTGCGACATACGCCACAGAAACCGGTGTACCTTCTCTACACGCATATTGAGCGTCAGCCATAAGCCCCAGGCGAAGAGCAAAATATACACAGCACCAGTCAAAATCGGTCCCAGGATTTCCAATAATGGCTCGGATAATGCCCAGCCGACAACGCCGCCGCCTTTGCCTTCGTAGGCATCAAATAAGGTCGCATCGCTGAACATGTGGGTGAGGGGCAATGCGGTCAGGATCAATAATTCCAGGCCAATGACTTGGCGTGGATGTAGGTGGAACACATGTTGTGCTCGGCGCAAAATGAGGTAGATGCCTGCACCTGCCAAAACAAGGCTCAAGGCATAGGCTCCCCAGCCGAAGGTTTGGGTTAACAGACTTGTCCACCAGGTTAGCCAGCTAGAACTGGTGAAACCGGCTAATGCCAGTAAGGTGATGGCGGCAAATAGGAACAGAACGATGCCGAAAATTTCCAGCCGGTATGGTAGCAACCTGTTGATTAATTTTTCGTCCCAGGTTGGGGGTGGCGGGGCGGCTTTTTTGGAGGAGCCACGGGGTGATGTTTTCGACCGGGTCATAGAGACATTTTACACGGTCAGGGCGTAG
>CAYGMR010000543.1:0-1578 GCA_964350725.1 uncultured Ardenticatenaceae bacterium
AACGGCCGTTTTAAGTGGCCACTTGCCGTTATGGGACGCGAGCCAATTTGCTGGTTATCCCTTCCTCAGTAATCCCCAAGTTGCTCTGTTTTATCCACCCACCTGGTTGGTGATGATCGTGCCGCTCGAAGCGGGCATTAGCTGGTTTGTACTGCTGCATTTATGGCTGGCGGGCATGGGCATGTTCCTCTTTGTACGTGCGATGGCTGGTTCCCATTTTGCGGCGACATTGGCTGGTTTGGCGTTCGCCTTTAGCGGCTTTGTGAGCGTGCGCGTGTGGGCGGGCCATATCGGCTTGGTGGCGACTGATGCCTGGCTGCCCTGGCTGTTGTTAATATTTTTGTGGAGCGTGCAGAAACGCAGTTCTTGGGCGGGTGTCATCGCTGGTGTGCCATTTGGGCTGGCAATCTTGGCCGGACATACGACATCCTTGTTATATGTGGGCATTATTTGGGTTGCCTTTGCGCTTTATTTAGGTGTGACAACCCAGGCATGGCGCGTTGTTGTGCGCCAATTTCTGTTGGCTGTTTTTATTGGCTTGTTGCTGAGTGCGATTCAACTGCTGCCCTTGCTGCAATTTACGACAGTCTCGTCCCGCGCTGGGGCCGCCAGTCTCGAATTTTCAACCGCCTTTTCATTCCCGCCTGCGCATTTGGTCACTTTGCTTGTTCCCACTTTTTTTGGCGAACCGTTGGTTGCAGGTTATTGGAGCGTGCCAAATTTTGAAGAATTGACCTATTACATTGGTTTGCTGCCCTGGTTGGGCTTGATTTTGGGCTTGCGCAAGCCTAATCGCGCCGTTATTTTTTATCTGCTGCTGTTGGTTGTGGGTTTGTTGTTGGCTTTTGGCAGCTATGGCTTTTTGTATGGCTTGCTTTACAACTTACTGCCACCGTTCCGTTTAGCGCGTGCGCCAGCACGCGCGTTGTTTATGTTTGTTTTTGCAGGGATTGGCTTGTTGGCAACGGCCGTTACCATCTGGGAACGTGATCCTGACAAAGAAACCTTGAATCCGTTGATGCGCTGGACACTGGCAATAGGTTTTGTGGTTGGCGTTACGGTTTTGGCCGCGACAGGGGCCATCTTCATGAGCCAACATCCAAGTGACACCAGCGGGCGTTTGTGGCAGCAGGTTGGTGGGTGGGCAACGGCCGTCCTCATCTTTCTGGTGAGTGGATTGCTGCTCTGGGCGTATCTAAGCACAACGAATCAACGACGCAGATTTTGGTTTGGGGGCGCGTTGCTCCTGGTTTTGTTGATTGATTTGTGGACGTTTGGCACAAAATTTGTGCGTTTAGAATCGATGCAGCCCGATTCACTTTGGACAGATGTGGTTGACATAATCGGAGTGCGACCAGAGCGTGTTGTGCCGTGGGGCATTTCCATATTTAGTCAAAATGGCGCCGGACAAGTCGGTTTGAATTCTGTGTTTGGTTATAATGCGCTTGAAATTGGGACAAATGTGGGTTTAACGGCTTCCGTGCCAGACCCACGCTCGACAGCTTATGATATTTTGGGCGCAAGGTATGTCGTTGCCACGGTGCCTTTGGAGCAATATGTGGATGGGGAACGGCCGTT
>CAYGMR010000543.1:1588-3760 GCA_964350725.1 uncultured Ardenticatenaceae bacterium
TCGTATTCACCAACCAGAATTTGATCCCGCCACGACTGCGATTCTAGCTGAACAACCACCGTGTGAACTCAACCCGTCTGACAATCCTGGCAGTGCTGTCATCCGCGAGCAAGCCAATGGTTCCTGGGAAATCCTGACCCAAAGTGACGTGCCGTCCTTGTTAATCCTCAGCGAAACGGATTATCCAGGCTGGCAAGTAACGATCGATGGCGCAACGGCCGAATCCCTCACCGCCTACACAACCATCCGTGCGGTCTGTGTCCCTGCCGGGGAGCATACAATTGTCTGGCAATTTAAACCGACGGTGTATTGGTGGGGTGGGTTGTTGACGTTGTTAGGGTTGATATTGGTAGGAACGGCCGTTGTCAAACTACGAAAGGATGATAATTAGCACACAGACAGAAAGGAATATATTTTTAAATCTTGGTTCCCTTCTGTCCGTGTTTAAACCCAAACTAATCTAATTCATGCAGTACCGTTCGATAAAGCGTATCCGCACGAATTTCTTCAAGCGTATGGCAGGGCGCATCAAGTTGGTCGGCCAATAATTGCGCCAATCCCTGGTCAAATGCCTTATGTTCCATATTGATCACCACAGAACGCACACCGGCATCTTGAATCATATTGGCGATGCGATGCGCCTCGGCTTGCGGTGGCAAATTACTGATGCTCACATTGCCCGCTCCATCAGTCAACAAAATCATCATCGGAATCACATCGGGATGTGTGTAACTCTCTTTGCGGAACACCTCTAGTGCGGTCATCAACCCGGCTGAAAGTGGTGTTTTGCCGCCGACGGCAATATCGATCAATGCCTTTTTCGCCAAGGGTACAGAATTTGTGGGTGACAACACCAAGTTGGCGTCATTCTTGTGGAATACGATCAGGCCAACACGGTCGCGGCGTTGGTAAGCATCCGTCAACAGTGACATGATCGCCCCTTTGGTCGCCTCCATACGCTCAGAAACCGCCATACTCCAACTGGCATCGACCACAAAGAGAATCAAATTTGATGAACGGCGCACGCGCACCTTTTCGCGCAAATCCTGTTTCTCAAGCGCCAATGCCAATTCAGAACGATCGCGATCTTTTTGGTATGGGGCCGCCGCCCGCAGGGTTGCATCAAAAGCTAAATCAGTAACTTTATCTTTTTTTGGTAAGCGGGATTGAATATAATGGCCGCGTTTGCGGTCGGTTTTGGTTTGGGAGCGGCGACCGGCTTTGCTGCGCGTGAGGCGGTCTAATTGGGTGTCGAGGCGGAGTGCATTAAATTCCTGGCTGGATTGAATCTGCTGTCCGCCTTCCCACCATTGCCCATCTTGGGGGGATTGGGGTACAGATTGGGGGCCGGCTTCCGCTTGCGAAACTTCAGCCCCCTCTTGGGCATCATCATCCGAGTCTAACGCTTTTTTTTTACAGCGTCGCTGTCAGCACTTTCCTCATCACGTGATTCGCTCATCTCGTCATCGCCCAAATCGCTGTTGATTTGTTCCATGCGTTCTTCTAATTCGTACGCATTGATTTCGGCTTCTTGGAACAAACGGCCCTTGATGCGATGCGGCAGGGCCAATTCAGCCGCCAGGATGATGTCATCGTTGTTGATGCGGGAACGGCCGTCTAAAGCCGCATGAGCTTGTGCCCCACGTAAAATCACGAGGTCGGCCCGGTGGCCATCGACCTTGAGTGAACCTGTCAAGGCGGCAATTGCCATCAAATCACGCCGTGAATAATAGATGTCATTGACGATCTCGCGCGCATTGGCGATTTGATCCGATAATTGTTTTTCGCGACCTGACCATTCTTCCCGGAAACCTTCAGCATCGATTTCAAATGCGATTCGACGCTCGATAATTTGGACACGCTGTTCCGGGTCTTTTAAGCCTTCAATTTGTACAGAAAAGGCAAAACGGTCCAGCAGTTGGGGACGGAGGTCACCCTCTTCAGGATTCATCGTGCCGATTAGAATGAATTTGGCGGGATGGGTGAAACTGATGCCTTCACGTTCGACGATGTTGACACCCATAGCGGCCGAATCTAGTAAAAGATCGACGACATGATCATCAAGCAAGTTGACCTCATCGACATAGAGGACACCGCGATTGGCCGAGGCTAAAATGCCGGGTTCAAAATGTTTTTCACCCGACTTAATCGCTTTTTCAATGTCTAGCGTGC